>JBAXBI010000138.1:0-4318 GCA_037142055.1 Candidatus Omnitrophota bacterium
CAGGTGGATACCCACAGATGGTTAGTTCTGGAAAGATAACCATTTGAGATTTGGCTTTTTTAGCTAGAGAAATATACTCTAAAATACGCTCGGTATTCCCGGTTAAATCTCCAACAGTAGTATTAATTTGTGCAACTGCAATCTTAAACATGCTCTCCTGTTTTACTCTTATAGACAACTAGACAAGTAGGCAATTTATACGGGATGATTTATAATGTCTAGAAAATTAACATATAATTTATTTGCTTGAATTAAAAAACTTTTCTGATTCTTCCAATACCCATCAATCATAGCTTGTACATGTTCTTCTCGTCCAGGTAAATCATTCTGAGCATATTCTTGACACCACTCTTTAATACTTTTATCTGTCACCTCAATATGAAACTGTAAGCCATACGCGTTACTGCCTACCCGCAGGGCTTGATGTGGACAATCGACAGAGGTTGCTAATAATTTTCCATTAAGGGGTATTTGAAACATGTCCCCATGCCATTGATAGATTAGCTCACTTTCAGAAAACCCTTTAAAGAGAGGATCTTTTTGGCCATCCTCAGTAAGTTTAATATGATACCAGCCGATTTCTTTGGATGGTGATTTCACCACCCTAGCCCCTGCAGCCTTTGCTAAAAGTTGAGAGCCAAGACAAATACCTAGATAAGGAATTCCCCTTTGTAAAACCCCTTTAATAAAATCATTTTCAGGTTTAAGAAATGGGTGAATTTGCTCTTCGTCCACATTCATAGGGCCACCTAAAACAACAACCGCCCTCAAGCAGGAGAAGTCATTTGGTAAAGAGTCTCCTGCCCCTAAATCTAGAACCTGATAGGGCTCATTCTTTTGGTCAAGAAAATCTCCCAATGTCCCTGGGCCTTCGATATCTATATGTTTAATAATTAGAATCATAGTCGTTAATTATACTATAAAAAACGGGCGGATAAAAATTATCCGCCCGTTTTGATCTATTGCTCTTTTTCGTTAAGCATTCATCAAGAGCATTTCTGCATATGAAGGAACGGGCCAGATATTAGCAGGCACATACCCTTCTAATACATCCACAGCTTCACGTAATTTCAACATGGCTGCATTCGTTTTTGCACAATCTTGTTTTTCCAAAGAAACTTCCAAAACATCGGCAGCCACAATGGCTTTATCGAGTAAACCAGAAACTGTTTTAAGAAGCTTTTTCTGAGTTGTAGATTTAGAAGAACTTAGTTGGGCTTGATATTCCAATGCTGCTGGAATAAATTGCGTACGAGCCATAACTAAAGCACAATCCCCCTCTAACATAATCACTGTGCTATAGGCATGCTTGTTAATTTCATAACGAGAAGCCACTTCAATAGAAGAAAGAACACCATGCTTAATCAACACATCAATGTTCTTTTTAACTTTCAAAACTTCCAAAGCCTCCGGAGTGTTCTTTAAATTAGGCAAACCTCTTTTTTTAGCTTCAGCGTGCCATTGCGGAGTATAGTTATCCCCATTGAAAAGAACACGCTTATGTTTCTTGATAATGTCTTGCAAGATTTTCTGTAAACTAGCATTAAAATCTTTACCCGCTTTTTTATCCGCTTCTAATTGATCGCTAATTTGAGACATCGCCTCAGCTACAATAGTATTTAAAACCATGTTAGCTGCTGATGGATTTTGATTAGAACCAACTGCGCGGAATTCAAACTTAGCACCAGTAAAGGCAAACGGAGAAGTACGATTACGATCCGTTGTATCTTTAGCGAGTGACGGTAAAGTATCGACGCCAACATGGATTGATCCACCTTCTTTAGAAGATTTTGGCCCACCCTTTTCAATTTGTTCAACAATATCAAAAAGTTGAGAACCCAAAAAGATAGAAACAATAGCAGGTGGAGCCTCATTAGCACCTAATCGGTGATCATTCCCTGCAGTTGCAACTGTAACGCGTAATAAATCAGCGTACGTATCTACCGCCTTAATAATAGCGCATAAGGCTGTTAAAAACTTAGCATTTTCATGAGGTGTTTTACCAGGATAAAGCCAGTTCTTACCTTCCGGTCCCACAACGGACCAGTTATTATGCTTACCAGAACCATTGATGCCCGCAAAAGGTTTCTCATGTAGTAAACATGTTAACCCATGCTTATCGGCTAATTGGCGCATAATTTCCATGGTCATCATATTGTGATCGACTCCAGTGTTTAAATCTTCATAAATCGGAGCCATTTCATACTGAGCAGGAGCCACTTCATTGTGACGTGTTTTTGAAGGAATGCCTAAGCCCCATAATGTACGATCTAAGTCTTCCATGAAGGCCATGACTCTGGGCTTGATTGCTCCAAAATAATGATCTTCTTGTTGCTGATGTTTAGCAGGTTTACGACCGAATAATGTGCGACCGGTTTGAACCAAATCTAAACGGGCTTGGTAATGTGCTTTATCAATTAAGAAATATTCTTGTTCTGGTCCTAAGGTGCAATAGGCACGTTTGCCCTTGGTGTCAATACCAAATAAACTTGCTAAACGGCAAATTTGCTTTGATAAAGCTTCCATGGAGCGTAGTAAAGGAGTTTTCTTATCCAAAGCCTCACCATGATATCCAATGTAGAACGTCGGAATACAAAGTGTAGTTGCCTCTGGACCTTCTTTAATGAAAGCAGGGGATGTTGGATCCCAGCCCGTGTAACCGCGAGCTTCAAAGGTTGCACGTAAACCACCTGAAGGAAACGAGGAAGCATCAGGCTCACCTTGAATAAGTTCTTTACCTGAGAAACTTAATACAATTCCTCCCTGACCATCCCAAGAGATAAAAGAATCATGCTTTTCAGCGGTTGTTCCTGTTAACGGCTGGAACCAATGTGTAAAATGTGTGGCCCCTTTAGAAATAGCCCACTTCTTCATAGCTTCTGCAACTTCATCCGCAATAGATGGGTCTAGCTTCCCACCTTCTTTAATCGTTTTTTCGATAGATGCATATGCTTTAGATGAAAGAACTTCTTTCATCACCTTCAAATTAAATACGTTTTGACCGAAATATTCAGGAAGATGTTCACTGAAGGAACTATCACAACAGCAATTCTCTTCAGCACAAGCCTCCAATACTTCTTTACGAGCTTGACTCATGGTAAAACCCCCCTTATTTAAGTTAATTTGATTATAAAAAACAAAGGTCCTCCTCCGAAGAAAACATATGCTGCTTCCCGAAGGAGGACCTCATTGCCCTCACAGTTAAGCTGGAATATTAATATACAAGCCTAGCTCTGTCAAGCATTTTCATCCCTGCAAGAATTCCAATTTTTGCAGTAATTAACCAATCGCTTTTGATCCTTCTTCGCCAGTACGAATACGGATAACTCGTGGTAAATCGACTACGAAGATTTTACCATCACCGATTTTTCCTGTACGAGCACCTTTAATAATCGCCTTAATTGTCGGTTCAACGAAGTCTTCGTTAACCGCAATCTCTAAACGAATTTTACGTAATAAATTACCTGTTTCTTTAACTCCTCGATAAAATTCATCCACTCCAACCTGACGACCATGTCCTAACACTTCACTGACCGTGATCAAGTTTACCTGTGCCGCGTAAAGCTCTTTTTTAACTTCATCGAGCCTATAGGGCTGAATAATAGCTATAACTAGCTTCATAACATATCTCCATTTTGGTCACCGCTCACTTGTCACAAGAAAAATACTTGTGACAAGTGGTTAGTGACAGGTTTAGTCTAATATTGTGTACGCACGTTCATGATGCTGACTTAAATCAAGACCCATGATTTCTTCATCTTGATTTGCACGAATACCCATGGTTTTATCTACGACAAAACAGATTATTAACGTACCAATGGCAGTCCAAGCAATCGTAGTTGCACAAGCGATAAATTGTAACCAAACTTGTCCAGGATTACCTGCAAACAAACCATCAACACCATTAACTGCTTTCACAGCAAATAAACCTGTAGCAATAGCTCCCCAAAATCCACCGACACCATGAACGCCAAAAGCATCCAAGGTATCATCATAACCTAATTTTGGTTTAACAAAAGCTACCATGCAATAACAAAAGACGCTCACTAAGAAACCAATCCATAATGAGCCACCGATATCCACAAACCCGCAAGCAGGTGTAATGGCAACTAGACCTGCTACAGCACCGGAAGCGGCACCTAAGGTTGTTGGTTTACCAGCGAAAATCCATTCCATCAAAGCCCAGCTGATCGCAGCAGCGGCAGTTGCTGTGTTGGTTGTTATAAATGCATTAGATGCTAACCCATTAGCCGCTAAAGCAGACCCAGCATTGAATCCAAACCAACCAAACCACAATAAGCCAGATCCTAGAAGTACA
>JBAXBI010000139.1:0-4286 GCA_037142055.1 Candidatus Omnitrophota bacterium
CCACTAGCAACCGCCTCCCCTATAGCCCTTTCAAGTTCCAACTTATCTGCATGAAGCGTTGTTGTGTTAGCTGTAATAACCACATTACCACTAGCTGTTGCTTTATTACTGTCTTGGGAGAATTGAACCTGGTCAGCTTCTACTTGAACTGATTTCACATCTTTAGGATTCATATCAAGAAGGTTTTTCTTTTTAAAACCACCTTTAATATCAATCCCTTTCTCATCATAAGGATTACTTGTAGCTTGAGAATTTGAAAGAATTAAGAAAATGCCGCCGAAAATAAGCAGACAAATACAACTACGGAGAAGAATTTTATAAATTTTTTGCATTGTAAACTAAGACCTGTGCCCCAATAATACCCGCATCATCACCAAATTTTGCTCTTTTGATTTTTACCATAGAAGACTGTAAACTCATTGCTCTTTTTTGAATAACAGCTTTAATGGTTGGGAATAAATATTTTTCATTATTAGAAACCCCTCCACCAATAATAATAAGTTCAGGATTAAGGAAATTTACAACCCCCACTAAACCATCACCGATTAGGGTTGCTGCTTCCTGCCAAAACTCTAAAGCTTTCAAATTACCTTGATTAGCTAACGCAAACATCTTTTGAGTCGTCATATCAGGAGTGTTCATTATTCGGCTCGCTAAAGCAAATAAAGGTTTATTACCAACATACGTCTCAAAACAACCAATCCCCCCACAATTGCAAACTGGACCTTGTTCATTCAAAGGCATGTGCCCTAATTCTCCAGCTGCATTAGCTGCGCCACGATAAAGATGGTTATCCAAAATTAAGCCACTGCCTACACCTGTGCCAAGAGTCAGACATATCAAATTCTTAAAACCCCGCCCCGCCCCAAATTTCCATTCCGCTAAGGTAATTAACTTAACATCATTATCAACAAAAACAGGAATATTTAATTTTCTTTCTAAGATAGATTTAAAGGGCACACTCTTCCACCCGGGGATATTAGGTAAGAACCGGACAATACCTTTATCATAATTAATAAGCCCAGGAAGCCCCACACCGACACCAGTTATATCTTTAGCTTTTAATTTCTGGGAAGTAATTAATTTCTTAATTTCTTCCGCTAAAACTGTGATCAGTTCATTTTTTGAAGAGCTAAAAGGCTTTGTGGGAAAATGGCTTCGGATAATTACATGTCCTTGTGGATGCACCAATCCCAACTTAATATTGGTGCCACCAACATCCACACCAACAACATACTTCTTCATAACATCCTTTTTCTATTAAAAAACTGACGAGGAATGAACATATATAAAATACATATTTAATTAAAAAGTATTTTAACCTAAACCATATGAGGAATCAAAAGGTTTTTGGAGAAAACCTTTCCTGCAAAAATATTCTATCCTACCCTGGATGAAGCCTCAAAAGGAATGGTAAAGAAGAATTTAGTGCCTTGGTTAGGAGCAGATTCTAGCCAAATCTGCCCTCCATGTTCTTGAATAATTTCTTTAACAATAGCGAGCCCCACACCTGAACCCTCAAAACTTTCAGCCTCAGGCAGCCGTTTAAACATATCAAAAATATCCTTATAATACTCTACAGCGATGCCAATACCGTTATCTTTAATGCAAAACATAAAATCCAGATCACGCTTCTGCCAAGATATTTCTACCTTCGGTTTCTGTTGATCCTTAGAAGAGTATTTAATTGCATTGCCAATAATATTATAAAATACAACTGTCAATTTTAAACGGTCTGCTAAGACTGTAGGAAAACTCTCTGGCAATTTAATTTCAGCAAAACTTTTTAAAATAGCAAATTCTTGCCTTTGCAACGCTTCTTTAACAATAGCCGCCACCTCTATCTTTTCAAATGGTTTATGGGTGCGCGTAATGATTGTCATTTCTAATAAATCTTTAATCATTCTATTTAATCGTTGGCTGGATTGATAAAGATGGTGGGTCACCTGTGCAATCTTAGAATCAGTCCCAGTGTTGTGCTGCTGTAAATATGCACTATAGCCAACAATACCGCTTAAAGGACCATTGATGTCATGGCTAATTAAATGCACATACCGATCTAAATCACGATTAATTTTCTCCAGTTCTACTTTTTGGCGGCTGCTGACTTCCAACCCATACGCCAACTCTGCATTCTTATTGCACATTTGATCTTGGTAATTTTTTAATTGCTCGCTCATATGGTTAAAGGCCCTTGCCAGCTCACCGATTTCATCTAAAGAACTCACCTGAACCTTAATCCCAACCTGCCCCTGCTGTATCCCCCTTACCCCACCAACGAGCGCTTTTAAAGAAGTATGAATACGCCGAATAATGGCAGATGCAAAAAGCAAAGCAAAGACAAAACTTAAAACTAAACTAACCCATAAGACATGCCTACCACTTTCTTGTAAGAAATTAATCCTTTCCACTGAACCATCAACCTTAGACCAAACCCCACCCAAGGCTTTGTGGAGATCTTTTGATAAGGCCGCTTGTTGTGTTTCAATTTGATCTAAATCTTCCATCGACAATTGATACCCACCAACTGAAACGGCTGTAAATATCATCTGAACCTTTTGATCATAAAGAACCATAGCCTTCTGTACATTGTCTATCATCTGTCGAAGGGTTAAAGAACTAGCGGATAAATCAAAAGCATTTTTAATCTGTTTTTGAGCCTTAGAACTGTTTTCCTGGAATTGCCCATGTAAATCTTTTACATAATCTAACAAATATTGTCGCCTACTCTCATTACTGTTTCCAAACGCCAACTCTTCCGCAGAGCTTGATAGTTTCTCAAAAAGAATTTCTTTTTTTAACTGTAGATCATTAAGGGCCGTGGTTGACTCCATAAGCCTTAAATCATATTTAACAACCACATTAAATTCCCGATGAATTTTTGTGAGTTCCTGCCATGAAATAAAGGCATAACTAGCCAAAAATCCAAGAAGAGCGACAGATAACAATATGATTTTAGAAGATATTTTCATAAATGATGATCCAACTTACAGCCTAAAAGCTTCTTTAAGGATTATACAACCCAAAAGCCACTACGCAATTACGACCTTGTGTTTTTGCACGATACAGCGCCCAATCAGCTTTATCGATAAGCTCCTCAACTTGCTGACCATCTGCTGGATAACTAGAAACCCCTATGCTTAAAGTAATCTTAATGGTGGTGTCATACGCCTTGATCAGTCGTTCTTGTGCCGCAATCCGAATACGTTCAGCAACCAGTCGCGCTCCTTCTAATTCTGTCTCTGGCAAGACTACACAAAACTCTTCCCCTCCGTAGCGTCCTACAATATCGATCTCTCGAATATTTTCTTTAATAATTAAACCAATCTCCTTAAGAACGCAATCCCCTGTCAAATGGCCATGCTGATCATTAATCATTTTAAAGTGATCCGCATCAATCATCAAAAATGATAATTTAATTTTCTTAAGCGCAGCTCGTTTTACTTCTTCCTCAAACCGCTCCAAAAAATACCTACGGGTATAGACACTCGTTAAACCATCGGTCACTGCCAGGCGTTCAATGTCTTTATAGAGCTTAATACGCCGAAGAGCTAAAGCAAACTGATGGGCCAAGATATTAAATTTTTCCTTATCCTTATCAGGAACACCCTTGTAAATCAAAAACCCAAGATTTTCATCTTTGCTTTTAAGTTTAAAAATAAAATAGTCACTAGGAATAAGCTTTTCCATGGCGTCATCACCGACATCAGCAACTAATTGACAATCTTCTATCACAATATTCTCTTTTAGCTTTTGTTTAAAAAGATTAAAAGCCTCTTCTTCGTTAAAATGGCGGCTAATATCTTTCGTCATTTCATACAAAGTAAAAATCTGAGTTGCTTCTTTTTCCAAACGGGATTTTTCAGTAAAAGCTTTTTCTTTTTGCTCAATAATATTTTGGAAGGTTTGTTTAGCTTTTAAAACATCCTCATCGGCACGCTGTTCTAATTGGAAAACAACAATTTTAACCAAATAAAACATTACACCAATGAAGACAATCATGAGGACAATTAAGAAGCCAAACATACGCGGTCACGCCCTTCTTTTTTAGCTTTATAAAGTGCTTCATCTGCTTTAAGAATCAATTCTTCTTTTAATCGAGCATCTTTAGGACAAGTAGCGACCCCTATGGAAGCCGTTACGTTCGTTTTTTGTCGACGAAGAATAATTTCACGCTCTTTGATTTTTTTACGTAATCCCTCTGCTAAATTGAGGGCTTTTGTTTTGCTACAATCAGGCAATAGGACACAAAACTCTTCCCCACCATAACGGCAAACTAAATCTCC
>JBAXBI010000140.1:0-4271 GCA_037142055.1 Candidatus Omnitrophota bacterium
CTAACCATTACCCCCCCATCCAGCATTAGCTGCCAAACGTTCTCCAAATTCTAACTGAATTGTTAAATATGCTCGTTTGATTTTGTTCCTATGTTTTAATATTTTCTCAATTATAGGCGTTGAAATATAATAAGGAATATTCCCAATAACAATCAAGTCGTCAGGCAACATTGACATATCCCATTTCAGAAAATCTTCATGGATCACTTCAAATTGAGGATCTTTAATTTCTACACTCAATAATTGAGCCAATTGATGATCTTTCTCTACGACTATCAATTTTTTAACCAAAGGTAGAATTCTACGTGTGAGTGCGCCTTTGCCAGGACCGATTTCTACGACAACATCACTAGCTTGTAAAGAAGCCGCATCAACAATTCTCTGTTGAATACGTTCATTGATTAAAAAATTTTGACCTAAACTTTTAATAGGACGTTGGCGAGTGGTCATGCTAATTTAAAGGCCAATTTAATGGCTGCAATCATTGATGACGGATCTGCTTTATCTTGACCTGCAATATCAAAAGCAGTTCCATGCACGGGTGAGGTTCGCACAAATGGTAATCCTGCTGTAAAATTTACTAAATCTTTAAAATACATCCCCTTAATTGAGGTTAACCCTTGATCGTGATACATAGCAATAACCCCATCAAAAGCTTTATGATGTGAGAAAAATGTATCAGCTGGATAAGGACCCTCTACTTTTATTCTATTTTTTCTAGCAAATTGAATAGCTGGCATAATATGTTTTAATTCTTCATCTCCAAGCAATCCCCCTTCACCAGCGTGAGGATTTAAACCTAGAACAGCAATACGCGGATTTATAATACCAAATTGCTTTTTTAATGTCTTATGCATCAGTTCAATACACGAATAAACATTTGCTTTAGTAATCATCTTTGGAACATCTTTGATAGCCACATGGCGAGTAACCAAGGATAAGCGTACTTGTGGGGATACAAACATCATATCGAAATTCGTAACATTAAAACTTTCTGCTAAATATTCAGTATGGCCTCGGAAATCTTTCTTGTAATGACTAACCGCTTCTTTAGATAATGGAGCTGTTACAATAGCATCTACAACCCCACCTTTAATAAGTTCAACACCCTTCTCTAGGAACCTCAACGAGCCTTCCCCTGAAGTTTTATAGGCGATATCTATAACAGATGCTTTTGTGTGTTTTAATAACTTCTTATCCCCAATAAGAATAAAATTACCCAGTTGGGCGATATCTTTTCTCTGAAGGGATTTAATAATAACCTCTGGGCCAATCCCCTTTGGGTCTCCCATGGTAATTGCAATAATCTTAACTGCGGATTTCGACATAAGCCTTATTACGTAATTTATCTATCCAAACTTTAAACTTACTCTGAAACTGCTGTTCATAAATCTTGTTATAAATATCTTCTTTAACTTCTTGTAAAGACTCAATGCGTCCAGAAGTAATACCATTTACTTTAAATAGGTATATCCCTCCTTCAACTTGAACCGGTTGTGAAAGATCTCCCACCTTAAGATTAAACACTTCTTTCTCGATAGCTGGAACCATTTGTCCTTGTTCAAGAGTCCCTACCGATGGAGCCTCAGTGTATTCCTTACTAATACTATTAAAATCACCTCCAGCTGATAACTTATTGCGCGATTCAGTTATACGCTTTAACGCCAGGTCTTTACCCTTATTAAAAGAGATAAAAATTGAATCAAGATTATATTTGGATTTGCTTTCGAATTCATTTTTATGGTCATTGTAATAGCGAGTAACATCCTCAGGGTTAACAAAAATCTTATCCTTAATTTCCATATCCACCATATACTTAGCTTTTAATTGGTTAAGAATTTTATTCTTAAATTCAGTAACTGTCAGCCCCTGAGCATATAAAGCTGCTAAGAATTCATCTTCGGAAGGATAGCGACTTTTAATACCTTTAAGTTGCTTTTCAACCATTTCTGGACGTATTTCTAAGCCCTTTTCATTAGCAGCGGCTAGAATTAATTTGTCCTCAACAAGTTGATTAATGCCTTTATCTTCATATGAGATCATTACTGCTTGAATTTCTTCGGGGGTCTTATGCTCAACCTTTAACTGTCGATAAATACCACTGATATAATCTTTAAGATCCTTTAACGTTATAACTTCACTATTAACGATGGCTACAATAGCATCATTAAGCGGGGCCCCTAATACCGGCAATGGCGAAGTAACGATTAACCCTAAAACACCCAAACTAAAAACTTTTAGCCAAACTTTGTTCATGTTTATTGGTCTCCAGTTCTTTTTTTAAATGCTCAATAGACTCTTTTAACATACGGCAATACAAATCAAAACCTATCGATGATATAAACCCATGCTGCTGGGAGCCTAACAAATTTCCAGCCCCACGAATCTGCAAGTCCTCAAAAGCGATATGAAAACCTGCTCCTAAATCACTATGCTTCTCGATTGCTTTAAGTCTATGTTTTGATATTTCTGATAAGGCCTCTTTAGCAGGAACGATTAAATACGCCCAAGCTTGAATATCAAGCCTTCCTACACGGCCTCTTAATTGATGAAGCTCAGAGAGGCCGAACTTATCTGCTCTATTTATAATCAATGTATTAGCAGATGGAACATCTATTCCAGACTCAATAATCGTCGTACAAACTAATACATCAATCTTTTGTTGAAGAAATTTTAACATAATTTCTTCCAAAAGACGACCACTCATTTGTCCATGTGCAACCTCAACTCTAGCCTTAGGCACCAACTTTTTGACACCTTGGGCAATGGCTTCAATGTTATCAACACGGTTATGAAGAAAGAACACCTGCCCCTTACGATCTAGCTCCCGATTAATAGCCTCTTCAATAATATCCTCATCAAAAGAGATAATCTCAGTTTTAATTGCCAGACGGTTTGTTGGAGGAGTTGAAATAACCGACATATCTCGAGCGCCAGATAAGGCCATGTATAAAGTACGTGGAATAGGCGTTGCTGAAAGAGTCATAACATCAGCTAATAACCTAAACTGCTTTAGCTTTTCTTTAGATCTAACACCAAATCGTTGCTCCTCATCTATTATTACAAGCCCCAAATCTTTAAAAGCGATATCTTTAGACAAAAGCCTGTGAGTTCCAATAATTATATCAACCTTCCCCTCCCTTAACTCTTCGATAATAATCTTCTGTTCTGCTTTTGTACGAAAACGTGAAAGCATACCCACCTTCACAGGAAAGCCATCTAAACGTTTGCTAAAATTATAATAATGTTGTTCAGCTAGAATTGTCGTAGGAACCAGAATTGCAACCTGCTTACTATCCATAACAGCTTTAAAAGCCGCTCGCATAGCTACTTCCGTCTTCCCATAGCCAACATCTGCACAAATCAACCTATCCATGGGTTTAGGATCTTCCATATCAGCCTTAACTTCAGAGAAAGATTTATGTTGATCGGGAGTTTCTTTAAAAGGAAAAGTAGCTTCAAACTCTTTTTGCCATGTAGTATCTTTTGAAAAAGAAAACCCTTCTAATTGTGTACGCAAGGCTTGAATACGTAATAACTCAGCTGCCATGAGACGCAATTTCTTTTCAATTGACTTACGAGTTGCAGTCCATTCTTTACTACCTAATTTATGAAGCTTGGTTAATTTCTTAGTAAAGGTCACATATTTCTGTATTAAATGCAGATCGTGTTTGGGGACAAAAAGCTTATCCCCATCTTGATACTCGATGATTAGATGTTCTTTTTTAAAACTATTGAGCTCAAATTCTTTAACTCCCAAGAAGCGGCCAATACCATGATTATTATGGACAACTAAATCACCTTCTTCAATATCAACAAAGTTATTAAGCGGAATTTCTGAAGAGAAAATAGCTTTAGTAGAAGTCTTAAAAGGTAAAACAATAACAATTTGATGATCTTCAATGATCTTTCCTGTAGCTATGTCAAAACCAGAAATGGAGCGTATAATATCGTCTTCTGTATCAAGACGTAGAGGAATTTCAAAATTGGCTGGATAAATATCGAGGATGCCACCGCGAAGGGCAAATTCACCCTCTTTAAAAACTTTAGTCGCCCTGGTATAACCGAAGGCGACTAGAGTTTTTAAAACTTCATCAAAATTGATACTTCGATTAACTATGAATTCTAAGGATTTAAACATGCCTGTACGGGCCAAGCAAGGCCGACCCCTACCTTAATACTTACCATTTCTTTTTTCCATGCCATGCTAAGAATAATGGAGAAACTATATAGACTGTTGAATAAGCACCAAAGATGAACCCTATCATCAA
>JBAXBI010000141.1:0-4271 GCA_037142055.1 Candidatus Omnitrophota bacterium
TGCCCTTTAATTTCTCCGGCAACTTTGTGGTAAGCTGATATTCGCCAACACCCACCGGATTCTTGACACTTTTAAGCGCGTACTCTACCTCCAGATCATCTTTCGTGGCACACAAGATGATCCCGATCGGAGGATTTTCGTCCTTCATCCGGTGCTTGTCATTTAGAATGTGGAGATAAAAATCCATCTTCCCGGCATATTCAGGCTGAAACCGCCCGGCCTTGAGTTCAATGGCGACCAGGCTCTTTAATTTCCGGTTAAAAAACAGCAAGTCGATATAATATTCATTATCACCAAGGATCACCCTGTGCTGATTCCCAATGAAACAAAAGCCATATCCCAGCTCAAGAATAAAGCCTTTAACTTTTTCAACCAGCCGACTCTCCAGTTCCCGCTCTTTAACGGGCTTTGTGATCCCAAGGAAATCAAGGCTGTAGACACTTTTAACCGACTCGTCTGCCTGTTCTGCCAAATGATCCGGTAGGGCTTTGTCGAAATTATGCAGTTTGCCCTTGGACTTGGCATGTGCATAAGCGTTGGCTTTAATCTGATTCAGAAGCACATTGCGGCTCCATCCCATTTCAGCAGTCGCCTTGATGTAATACTCTCGCTCCTTGATTTGATCGGTCTTATTCAATATCAGCAAATGATGGCCCCAAGGAATTTCTGCGACAGCTTGTCGCAGAATTGGAAACCCCTTGTACGCATCATAAAACCGGCGCATGTCCCATAAATTGCGATCCGAAAAACCACCCGTATTGGGAAATTCAGTCTGCAAATCTTTGGACAGCCTCTCAACAATGCTCTGTCCCCATCCATATTTCTTCTGGCGATCCACAATTGTCTTGCCCAAATCCCAGTAAAGCTGGATATGCCCGCGATTTAATCTATGATACGCACGGATCCGTGCTGAGAGAATCTTATTTTTTATCTCTTTAAAGAATTCCCCATAATGCTTATCTAAAGCAATGTCGTTCATAAAGCATGTCCTTACTTTGATATTCCAATTCTGCGACAGCTTGTCGCAGAATTCAAAACCTGATCAATCTTCTTCGCCAAAGCGTCGCCCCGACTTAACACATCACTTCTCAATTCCATGTGCTTATCCGAAACAATTTTGCGACCCAGTTCCCCCAACCCCTGCGGGTCGTCATTTATTTTAAAGAAATTCTCCATAGCATGAATTTTAAGAACCAACAAATTATACAATTCTCTTATTTCCGCTAATTGAGCGTCATTATACTGGGAAAATGAAACCTGTTTTAAAAACGGAAGCACAACATGACTCGGGCACCTATCCCCCTCAACCGCTCTCAGATTAGACAGCAGTTCTTTCAAATAATCACCAATACCAAGAATTATGCGAACATCTTCATCTTTGGCTACTCGTGCATCTTCACGTCGTTTCAGCCGATCTTGAAAAACCATTGATAAATAACCAATGAGCCCGGCTATCAAAGCACCAAGAATTGTTGCAAAAACTGTTGAGTCCCAGAATGCAATCTTATTCACTTCCCCCCCCCATAATCCCGCTAAAACAAAGAATCGTAAAAAGGCGGGACGCAATACATTAGTTGCAAATAATCCAATGCATGCGTCCCGATTATTTCGTACAATTATGACTCAACGCCACCCGTAACCATAGTATGCGGTTTCCCTCCCTGCGTGGGGATCGCTTCAAACTTATACCCATCCGCCGAAAAAGAACACCGATATGCATAACCTTCTGTCGTTTCATTACAGTAGTTTTGATTGATATAAGGCTGATCTGCTTTTAAAAGAACATCCACATCGACAGGATAAGCTCCGTTGTTAGTCGTGGCATACGTTTCAGCCGCCGTCGACAATGTTCTTAATACTCCTTTAGCAAGGGCTTCAGCCTCTGCGTTACCACCCTGAGGTGCCGATGGAGCTTGGCTAAATATAGTTGCCTCCAAAGAAGCAAGGGTCAACAAATTTTGAGACAAGTCATTAACCGAGAAATGGGCGACTTCAAATGAGCCACTCTTCTTGTCTACAGTAAACTGAATTTTTACTTTAACAGCCTGGCCATCAATCGTCGCTTTTCCATTAAATTCAACGACATCAACACCATTCTCCCCAACAAAACTCTTCCACGATGGAGAACCAAAGAAGTTATCAAATGCCTGCCCAATGGTCTTGTCTGGATATTGACTAAAACGTCCTTGCTTAACCATATTCACTGTAGGACTGGCACCGCAACCAATTAACAAGAAAGGAATTGCTAACGAAATTATTAATTTTCTCATTCTCCACCCCCAAAATTATTTCTGATAACTTATAAAAAACATATCCACTAACGGGATGGAGCCGAGAGCCCCGACCCTGCGAAATATTATATTGCGTTGGCTTTAATAAATTCAGGTCTCTTGATCAAATACATAGGAAAAGCAATAACCCAAAGGAACAAACAAACAACCAGCCAAGTCCCCGGATCCAAATTAGCAATACCCGTGATCTGTCCTTTCTTAACGCCGATCTTCTTGGCATCCATAAAAACCCAAATACTGGAAGCGATTATCATGCCCCACATTGCTATTGCTCCAAACCAATACGCAAGCAACAAAGCAACAAGAAATAATCCAATTGATATAACCCATGGATTAACACCCAGATCTTTTACAGAAGAATTACTCGAGAAATCTTTCGGAGACTGACCAAACACATCGCCACAATGTCTACATTTCTTCGCTTCATCCTGAATTTCCTCTGCACACGACGGACACTTTTTCATTTTTTTCTCCTTTTTAATATTCCACCTTAAATCCATCCCCGAATAACCGCTATGTCTCTAAGAATCCACAAAATAACAAAGAGACCCATGCCCACTCCAAACAACCATCCCGTCATTAATCTTAAAAGATTATTACTGACCCTCATCCCCATTTGCTGTGTACCCCCATCAATAAAAAGGGGCACTGTTAGAATCAACGCATACCAACGAATATGAAGAAACCCCAACGAAGCTATCGCAATTCCAACAGGCAATCCGAGAATAATCCCAAAACACCTTGAACATACAGGCACATGCCACGAACCCAAGACTATAGATCTGCTGGGCATACGATGGCACGGGAACCAACGAAATAATACATCAAAGACAGCAATGCTACTTCTTAGGCAACGCTCCATAAATCCTCTCGAGCTGAAGAAACTTTTCATCCTCGAAATAAAACTTCTGATTCCCAAGCTCAATCATATACTTGAGCCACACATTACCGAGACACAAGTCAGACGCCGCATTCTTCTTTAAATTAGCTATTGGTATCTCAATAATCTGGTACTGACTTCTATTCTTTAGAATTTGTGGCAATTCATCTCGCAATAAGTGACATTTTGCATCGCCAATATTCTTATCAATAACAATTCCAATAATCATCGTTACAAAACTTGCAACAAAGGCTCCGAATAAACCCAATATTGTTAATACAAGCCCCCACCACCCTCTATAACACTTCACCGCGATTACTTTATCGTCGTGGAAATAAAAATTCCAATAGTCAAGCGACACCCATAAACAGGGAGTATTGGTTGTCTTAAGGCCTTCAATTACTGAGACCCCATCTGACCTTTTCCCTTCCCCAATCTTCTCTCCACAATGTCTGCACTTAATTGCTTCATCCTGAATTTCTTCTGCACAAGCTGGACATTTCTTCATTTTCCCTCCATTTTTAATACTTGGTCAAACCAATGCCTTTGACAAAAACTCCGACCTGCAATTAAGTTCAGATCCAAGGCTGTTTACCAGTCTTTAAACTTGTGTAATATTGGTTGTTCCCCCGGAATCCAAAAATAAACAGCCATACGATCGACAATATCCCCTTGGTCAGAATAATTGAAATCAAACATATAACGGCGACAAGCCACAATCCTTTTGTAAACGCCCAAATCCAGTTAAATATACACGCCATCCAGTTCCATTTGCCTTTATATGATCCCTTGCTTTCTTCCATCTTCCTGAATTCTTCTTGATAATAAGCTGGCAAATGACTGAATACCCTCTCAATCGGCTTATCCTCTGGCATAACTTTGTCAAATGTTCCTGAAGAAGACCCCGCAAGCTGATTGCCACAATAGATACATTTCACGGCGTCTGGTTTATTCTCAGTTGATCCGCATCCCTTACATTCCATAAGAAAAATCCTTTCTTAGCTACCGCAATTGCGTTATAAACTGTTCCCGTCGCTTGAGTGCCGACCGGATTTGCTTTATTAAATCGACACTCACAGCTACGTCGATTCGTTCTGGCG
>JBAXBI010000142.1:0-4261 GCA_037142055.1 Candidatus Omnitrophota bacterium
GTCAGCTGCCTCACTCTAAGATGCGAGGTTATAAACCAGGGAGATTTAGTTTTAATGTTAAAGGTGGTCGCTGTGAAGCCTGTTCTGGTGATGGGATTAAGAAGATAGAGATGCATTTTTTGCCTGACGTATATGTGGAATGTGAAATTTGTCATGGAAAGCGATTTACAGATCAAACTTTAGAAGTGGAATTTAAAGGAAAGAATATTGCAGATGTTCTTTCCTTATCGGTGGAAGAAGCCATCGTCATCTTTGATAATATTCCAAGAATTAAATCTGTTTTACAAACTTTGTATGATGTAGGTTTAGGTTATGTTAGATTGGGACAGTCGGCCACTACATTATCAGGAGGGGAAGCTCAACGGGTGAAGTTAGCAAGTGAATTGTGTAAGCCAGCGACGGGTAAGACTTTTTATATACTCGATGAGCCAACCACAGGACTACACTTTGCTGATACAGATAAATTGCTTAAGGTTCTACAGAGGCTGGTGGATCGAGGCAACACGGTGCTTGTGATTGAACATAACCTGGATGTAGTTAAATCAGCAGATTATATTATTGATTTAGGCCCTGATGGTGGGGATAAGGGTGGTGAACTTGTTTTTAGCGGTCCAGTGGATGACATCATTAAGAATAAGTCCTCACATACAGGGTGCTATTTAAAATCTTTTTTAGAATCTAGAAATTAATATATGAAAAAAATAATATTATTCTTTGTTTTTGTATTATTTGTTGGCAGTTCTTTCTCATTTGATTTAGCCTTGGCTCAAAACCAGCAAGAAGAGTTATATGCTACAGCTTTAAGAGCTTTTGATGATGGTTTCCATGATGTGGCTATTCGATATTTAGAACAGTTTTTAGAGAATTTTCCTCAAGACTCCAAAACCACTCAAGCTAAATTTCTATTAGGGCAATGTTATTTCTTTAAAAATCGAGTATCTGATGCTTTGAATATGTTTAACAGTTTAGTTGGGAATTATAGTAATAAAGAATTATTACTTTTTTGGCTAGGCGAAGTGTATTTAAAGGTGCCGAATTATGATCAAGCCCAAAAGCAATATCAAGAGCTTATTGACACCTATCCTGACTCTGCTTATCTTCCACAAGCGTACTATTCTTTAGGGTGGTCATTTTTTGATCAAAAGAAATATCCTCGTGCTAAAGAAATTTTTGAACAATTAGTGTCAAAGTTTCCTAAACATCAGCTTAGCGAAGATGCTTCTTTAAAGATAGCTCAAGGGCTTTATGATTCTGGAGATTATCGCAGCGCTCTTAAGAAATTTATCCAATATTTAGTGAGGTATCCTCAGTCTACACATCAATGGGAAGTGTACTTGAACGTGGCCGATGCGTATTACTATTTGGAAGATTTTGAGAATTCTAGTACCTACTATGATAAAGCCATAAAGATAACGGATCCTAAAGCAGCTTTGACAGCATATATTGGAAAAATCTGGAGTTGTTTAAAATTAAAGGATTTCTCTGGAGCTGAAAGAACGCTTATAGAAGCGCAGGATTTTAGTAAGACAAAGAAATTGCCAGATGATGATTTATTATTAGTCAAAGCAAATGTGTTTGTTGATAAAGGAGATCTTCAGGCAGCTGTAGATGTTTATAACGATCTCATTAAGAGTTTTCCACGTGGGCAACATTATTTGGAAGCTCATTTGGGAAGAGCGAATGCTAATTTTCTTCTTAAGAAGTTTGATGACTCGCTTGGAGATTATAGTTTTGTTATCGATCGAGGAGGCAATGAAGATTTGGCTTTAAAAGCTAATTTAGGCATAGCTTGGACGTATGCTAAATTAAACAGTTTACCTGAAGCTCAGAGTCGTTTTCAAAGTATTGTCGATCATACTGATAAAGCGGATGTAAAAGTTAACGCTTTAGTACAAATGGCGGATGCTTTAGCAGAGGCAGGTAAAACGCAGGAGGCTATTAATCTTTATGATGATGTCATTAAGAATTATCCAGATAATAGCATGATGGATTATGTTCAACATCGACAGGCTATTTCATTGTTAAAAGCAGGTCAAATTCAAGCGGCGGTTGTGGTGTTGGAAAGTTTAAAGACTAATTTTCCTGATAGTCATTATCTAGAAGATGTGGATTATTATTTAGGATTGGCCGCCTTTAAGAGCAATGATTGGAAAATGTCGTCGATCAGGATAGAAAGTTTCTTAAAAAGCCTTTCTCATCCTAGTGACTTCATGCCTGAGGCTAGTTATATTCTAGCGTTATCCTATTTGAATTTAAAACAGCCGGAAGAGGCGTTAAAGATATTTCAAAGAATATTACGTCTTTACCCTGAGGAGGCTACGGTTACTAAGAACTCTGATATTGGTATTGCCAAATGCCAATACGAATTAAAACAAACTAAGGAAGCCATCAAAAGGTTTAAATTGATTGCCTATAAATATCCTAAAACGGAAGCCGAATTCGAGTCTTTGTTATGGTTGGCACAATACTATTTAAAAAATGCGGAATACCCACAGGCTTTAGATTATTATCAGCAGATCTTGGAGCGTTTTTCTGATCATGTGGGAATTGAACAAATTCATTACGAAATGGGACAAGCCTATGAAATTCAAGGGATGTACGATCAGGCCTTGGATCATTATAAGCAGGTTTCTCCTCGTGATCAGGCTCTTTTTTCAAAGGTCAAGTTGGCGATTGCAGGCATATTTGCAAAAGAATTTGACACCCAAAAAGCAGCGTTGGCGTATGAGAATATTGCATCGACTTCTCCTGAACTAGCCAGAGAATCTTATTTAAAGATTGCTCAACTTTATCGAAATAATCAGAATTTTGATAAAGAAATTGAATGTTATCAAAAGGCTCTTAATGTTGAGCCAGGGAAGGGACCCATAAGTAATGCTGAATTGCTGTTTGATATTGCTGATACATATGAGGTTAAGGGACGTTTAGATGAAGCGGTCGGCGGGTACTTAAAAATACCTGCTCAATATCCTGATCAGCTTAGCTGGATTACAAAATCTTATTTAAGGGTTGCGAGAATTTTTGAAGATCGTAAAGACTGGGATGGGGCAAGTGTTACCTATCAGAAGATTATTCAATTAAATACCGAAGAATCCAAATTTGCCCAGGAACGTTTAGAGTGGATTCGTTCTAATGGAGGGAGTAAGAAATGATGGTAGTTATTTTTAATTTTTGGCAATTAATTCTAAAAGGTGGCCCTATGATGTGGCCTATTATTATTTTGTCTGTGGTAGCCTTAGCTGTTGGGATGGAACGAATGATTTATTTATCATCTGTTGAAAGAACGTTAAAGGCTCAGAAGGTTAACCTAATGCGTTCATTACGACAGGAGAAAATTAAGCATACTCTAATCCTGTGCGAATCTGGACAAGATTCTTTTAGTCGTATCTTGAAAGCTGCTCTTTTAAAGTTTGGTAATTCTATGGAGGTTATTAAAGCTTCCATGGAAGAAATTTTTATCTATGAAACACATCGACTAAAAGAACGTGTGTATATTTTGTCTTTTATTGTTAATGCATCAGTGTTGATTGGGCTATTAGGTACGGTCATTGGGTTGACGATTGTTTTCCATTCTATCTCGATGCGTGCGAATGCTCTTAACCCATTAAGCGTAGGGGATATGGCAGTCGGCATATGGCAAGCTTTGTTTTCATCGATTGCAGGACTGACGGTTTGTATTTTAAGTTTTTCAGTGTATAGTTTTTGTATTGCTAGAATTAATAATATAGTAGCTGACTTACAGATTGCTATGGCACAGATTGCCCACGTTTTGGTTCAACTGGCAGAGTTAAATACAAATCAAGGAAATTCGAACGAATGAAAACGGATGATTTAACATCTCCATTTCTCCCGTTGCATCCAATTGTAGCCGTCGCTGCAATGAATTTATTCTTATTAATCTTATTAATTCTTATGTTTTGTTCATCGTTAGCAAAACCGGCAGGTTTTGAGATTCGCATGCCGAAAGCGCTTGTGAGTGAAGGTTTGCAGGGGGATCAAAATATTGTAGTAACAGCTGAGAATGTTTTATATTTTAATAATAAGGTAGTAACATTGACTGAATTAAAAAAGAACTTAGTGAAGACTGATATAAAACATCAAAATATCTTTATTCGGGTTGATAGACGCTCCTCAATGGGAAGAGTAATGGATGTTTGGGATTTGTGCCGCGCTTTAGGAGGCAGCCACGTTCATATTATGGCAGCAGGGGAAAGTTAATATTTTTTGGCTCCATAGTCTCCTATAGGGGGAAAAGCGTATC
>JBAXBI010000143.1:0-4253 GCA_037142055.1 Candidatus Omnitrophota bacterium
CCATTAACTCTATCCAATAAAGAAAACACGAATACAAATGGAGCAGCGAGGATTCCAGATCCAATCGCACGATGTGGGCCTGTTGTTTTACTCGTTAGATACTCCTTCTTATAGGATGGAAATTGACCAAATGACAAAGAAGTAGCATGTGCAAAATAATCAAAATCATCATCTGGATACAACAAGCCACCATCCTGCATAGAAACAGGACGCAATATAAAGAAAGCCGACAAAAAAATGGCGAAGGCAATTATCTTCATGGCTAAAAAACCTTATTCTTACACACAAGTATCATTCTTAAGAACTATGACTTCTCCTACAATAAGTCTCTAAATGATTATCCAACACTAGAGCTTTTAAATCCACATCGATTGCAATTTTGTTATGTTGTTATAAAGAAAAAAAGATTATTTTAATACTTTGGGCAAATATGAAATCAAATCCTGCAACTGATCAAAATCTTTATGCATTTGCTCTGAAGATAAAGTCGCGGAGGCAAATCTGACTAAATCACAATGTTCAAAAAGAGTTTTGATGGTCTCTAACTTGAGAGCCTCTACCGATCGTTCTTTTAAATGAGTTTCAATTCTATGCCAACTTAAACTTGCCAGTGGTACATGCATCTTATCTGCTAAATAATCATTAAGCGTTTTATTAAGACTACTATAGAATTCTTTGCTGTTGTTTTGCTGCAGATAAACTTTTGTTGTTTTAAGAAGTTCTCTAGCCTTAGAATCCGCCTTCCACCGTCTGGCAAAGACCGTATCGTTCTCAAGCCGATGTTGAAATCTCATCCAAAATCCAAAGACAAACCATAGGAATGCAATTACTAAGAGAGACGGCCAAAATCTAATGCCTCTTGCCATAATTTTAGATTTATCCAACAAGTGACAAGCAAAACGCTTAGCACCATCAATTTTCACCACAATGGGCTTATCTGTCGTTTGTTTGGTTTTTTCAATAAATCCATAGGCTTTAAATTCTTGCCCCACACCTGAAGGTAAAATCTTGATAGGAAATGGCCCTTGAGTTATGGTTTTATATTGTTTTGCTTGAGGATCAAAATAACTAAAAGATAAAGCCGGCACCTGAGTAATATTCTGACCTGTTGGAATAATGACTTGCTCTAAGGTTTTTGAATTTTCATCCTCTTTAATTTGAGGATCATACATTTTAAAATGCTCGTCATTAAAAGAGTGCATTACCAGTCCCTTAAAACGCCCCTGCCCTGATATAGTCATGCGCATCGTTATCGGGTCTCCTAATTTGACTGAAAGAGGCCCCACGGTTACCTTAAAATCATATTGACCAACAGCTCCAGAGAAATCGGCAGGACGGCCTACTTGAGGCAAAGGCAGAACTCGAAATGAAATAGCCGGTGAATGTAAGGTAACGGGTCTTGTTTGTTCTGTAGCAAAGAGATCCCCAAAGAGATCATTAGTGTTTCGTTTAACTCGATAAATCAACTCCCCTACTGCCTGAAAAGGACCGACATTCAGATCTCCTAAACGATTTGGGTAAATATTAGCATCAAAACGCAAGGTATTAAAAGTTACCCCGTTGATCACTTCTGTGTCTTTATGCATGGACGCTGTGTTATCCGCTGTTAAACCATCCGGAGTCATAAAAGGAGCTGAAGCTAATTGAAGTGATAAATCCTTTACATATACCGTCATCACAATTGGTGTCTTTTGACCAAGATAAACTTCTTTAGGTTCAATGGAAGTCCTCATAAAAACTTTATCATCAATACTCTGCTCTAGAGAGACCTCTGTGTTCTTCATGTTTGAGGCTTCGGAGGGTTTATTAACCACATCGACATCAATTGGAGCGGTTGTATACGTTTTCCCGTCAATGACCAATGGGACAGAAGGTATTTGAAAATGCCCACTCTTAGTGGGAAAAAGATTGTAAATAAAGGAGCGTTCGCTAGAGGAAACCCCATTAACAATAGAAAAACTTGTGGCTGGCCCTACAAAACGAGTCTCAAACCCATCAACTGCCGGCAGTGGGACGGTTGAACCATCTGCCTTTGCTCCATGCACTGTCAAGGTGAGCTCTAAGATGTCCTGTAAGGATATTTTATTGGCATTGACGGTTGCATCAAAGCTAATATCTTGAGCCGAAGCACTCATCAAACACCAAGCATTCACAAGACAAAAAAAACAAATCACAAATAAAAACTTCTTTATGACAAATAACACCCTAAAACTGGCGCCCTGTAAATGGCTACTCTTTAAACTACCAATCCTTCTCCACATGAACTTCTCCCTGATTACGATCCTTGAAATTTAATAGCCCCTTAGGCTCTTCTTCTTTCTGGTAATCCTCTAACATTTCCTTAGCCTGGGCCTTCTCTAAGTCTTTCTGCTGACTGATAGCATTCTGATTCTGCTTTGACTGTGCAGATTTCTCTCTATCTTTTGCTGATTGGGCCTGATTTGATTGCTGATCTTGCCCTTTTTGATCCTCTTGATTACTTTGATTATCCTTTAAAGGCTGCTGCGGCGGTTCTTTGTTTTGACTATTCTCCTTATTTTGCTGATTGCTCTGCGATGAACTATTTTGCTTATTCTGACTCTGTTGACTCTGCTGTGATTGTTGCTGTTGCTTCTTTTTATTTAAACGCTCGATCTCTTTTTCAACAACGGAATGATTATACTTGGCATCTTCATCTTTTGTATTAAGTTCTGATGTCTTATTATAATCAACCAAGGACTCTTGCATCGATCTGACGGCTTCATCAAGGTTGCTATTTTCTAAAGTTTGCCCCTTTTTGTAAAGAGCGTTACCTAAATTGTAATAAACTTTTGAAGACAATTTAGAATCTTTGCCTGATAAAACTTTCTTTAAATGTTCAATCGATTGATCGTAGTCGCCTTTTTTATAAAGCGCCGTTCCCAAATCATAATGAATAATATCGGCGTTCTTCTTCTGTTCTAAAGCATTCTTGTAAAGATCAATAGCCTTATCCCATTGTTGCTTCTTAAACAATTCATTGGCCTCTCTAACCTGGGACTCTTGAGACGCCCAAGAATGAGTCATTAATAAAAATAAGGCCAATATGCATCCAAAGATTTTCATAAACTTAATCCCAACAAAATAATCCCAACAGCCAATGGCCATTGGAATTGCTCGTAATAGCGCCGCTGCTCTCGCTCTTGAAGATTCCGTTTAGCCCATTTGGAAAGCTCATGGGTATATAAATAATCTAGCCCAAATTCTGCCCCAGAAGAACGCACATAGGCACCCCCCGTTTCAAAAGCAATCCTTTGTAAAAGACCTTCATTTAAATGCGACTTAATATAATTACCTTGCTCATCCTTTAAAAACCCAAGAGCTCCCTCTGAATTGACCACTTGAATTAAATCTCCCTCCTGGGTTCCGATACCAATAGTAAAAATACGTATCCCCTTCTTTTTAGCCTCCAAAGCAGCAGCTAAAGCATCCCCTTGTTCTTCTTCTCCGTCGGTTAAAATAACTAACGCTTTATATTTTAACTCCTCTGTGCCAAAGGCTTTTAAGGCCCCTTTGATGGTACTTGCAATATTGGTTCCCCCCAGAGGGATACTCTCTACACTTAACGATTCCAAACTCGAAGCAAACCCACCGTAATCAAACGTTAAAGGACACATCATAAAAGCTTCCCCTGCAAAAGGCATAAGTCCTAGGCGATCACCGTTCACTTTTTTAAGAAGATCTTTAATAGCTAACTTTGAACGTTCCAGGCGATTAGGCTTAACATCGGAGGTCAACATGCTCTTTGAGACATCCACGGCTAAAATAATATCCAACCCCTGCTGCTTCACCTTCTCAACCACGTAACCCCACTGCGGACGGGCTAAGGCAAAGACCAAGAAGGCGACGGCACCTAAAAGGACATAATACTTTCTTTTTAAGGCTCTAAAAGAAGAAGCGGGGGTTAACTCATCTAAGAGACCTTTGAAGGCAAAACGAGTCATCTTCTGATAGCGTCTACGCAGAAACCAATACAGCATCAGCCAAAGAGCTGGCAATAACCACAACCAATGTAAAATAATCGGATTCGCAAATCTCATAAAAACCTTTCATGACACTAGGGAATCTTCAATAGTAACGTATTCGCTAAAACAATATCCATCGCTAATAATCCCAATGCTGCCAGGATAAAAATCCAAAACAACTCGTTATATTGGCGATAACCTTCGGTGTGAATCTTTGTTTTCTCTAAAGAATCAATCTCCTTATAAACCTGCCGTAAAGCATCTGTATCG
>JBAXBI010000144.1:0-4238 GCA_037142055.1 Candidatus Omnitrophota bacterium
ATAATGATTCATCAAAGGCTTGGTGAAATTCTAATTAAGCACGGTTTAATTACCGAGAGCCAATTGCAGGAAGCAATTGAAGCCCAGAAACTGCAAAAAGGGCGTATTGGAGAAATCTTCCTGAAGTTAGGGATGATTACTGAGGGGGATTTAGCTACGGCTTTGGGGTCACAGTTGCTTATTCCGTATGCTTCTCAAAGAGCCGAACTGATGAAGCCTCGTGAAGACCAGAATTTAGATAAAATAATTCCTTATGAGTTTGCCCAAAAAAATCTCGTATTACCAATATCCAAAGAACTCAACTCCTTAACATGTGCCGTGTTTGATCCTTTAGATTTTATTATGTTGGATAATTTAAAACAGATTGTCGGCTGCGAATTGAATTTAGTTATTGCTACCAAATCCATCTTGCTTAAAGCGATCACTGAGTTTTATACCACGTTGCATGGTGAGAGCATGTTAAATAAAGAGGTGGAAAGGTCATACATTGATCTTAGTGCTGATCGTGATTTAGTTACCTATAATAAGCCAACGGCAGAATTGAGTATTGAACGTCTTGTTGAAAAAGCGGAAGAAGCCCCGGTTATTAAGTTGGTTGATTTAATTATTCGACAGGCGATAGATGAGAAGGCGAGCGACATTCATGTTGAGCCTTGTAATGATAAATTAGAAATTCGTTATCGTATTGATGGCGTTCTTTATCAAATTCCACCACCAGCGGCTCATTTACATCTTGCCATCACTTCTCGTATTAAGATTATGGCTAGGCTAGATATCGCTGAAAAACGATTGCCTCAGGATGGGAATATTTCTGCGAAGCTTGAAGATAGAGTTGTGGATTTGCGTGTTTCAACTATCCCAACAATTTGGGGTGAGAAAGTTGTTATGCGTATTTTGGATAAAGGAGCTACTAAACTTGATTTAGCAGGGCTAGGATTTGATTCTAAGCAATTAACGATCATTCGTAAATCTTTACAGTCTTCCTATGGTTTATTCTTTGTTACAGGGCCAACAGGAAGTGGTAAATCAACGACGCTCTATGCGGCTATAAATGAGATCAAAGATCCTTCTAAAAATATTTTGACCGTTGAAGATCCTGTTGAATTTAAAATAGATGGGATTAATCAAGTGGCCGTTCATACGGAAATAGGGCTTACCTTTGCGTCAGCATTAAGGGCTTTTTTACGACAAGATCCAGATATTATGTTAGTTGGAGAAGTTCGTGATTTGGAAACAGCTCAAATTTGTGTGCGCGCGGCATTAACCGGGCATCTAGTGTTAAGTACTCTTCACACAAATGATGCTCCTTCAGCAATTACACGATTGATTGATATAGGCGTTCCATACTATCTGCTGACTCCCTCCTTAATCATGATTATTGGTCAGCGGTTGGCTAGAATTTTGTGTCCTAAATGTAAAGAGCCTTACGAATCTAATAGCCAAACAATTGTAAATTATAAAATTAAATCTGATTTGATTTATCGTGCTAAAGGTTGTGACGAATGCTCTCATACGGGGTATAAGGGAAGGACAGTTGTTTCAGAGGTAATGATTATTGATGATCAAATACGTTCTTTATTATCGAAAAATGATAATTATGAACAAATTAGAGATTCCGCCCGTAAAAATGGCATGGATACACTTTTTGAAGCTGGTATGAAAAAGGTTGAAGAAGGTATTACAAGTATTGATGAAATATTAAGTATAACCCAAGCAGGTTGATGATCTTTTAAGGGTTTATGTTATGCCCATGTATAGTTATATAGCAAGAGATGGATCAGGAAGAGTTAAGTCTGATATGGTCGAAGCCTTCAATGAACAGGCTTTGGTAGAAAAACTTCAGGCTCAGGGTTTTTATATTGTTAAGTTTTCTGAAACCCTGCAGATGATTCACGCCGAAACTAAAAAGCAATCCAAGGTTATTAAATTCACCCACAATAAAGTCAAGTTACAGGATCTTTTGGTTTTCTCTAGACAGTTGGCCACTATGCTTGAAGCGGGGGTGGCTTTGATGCGAAGTTTAGATGTTATCTTGCCTCAAATTAATAGTCAAGAATTATACAATGTGACAAAACAATTACATGCTGATGTCGAATCTGGTAAATCGTTGAGTCAAGGTTTGAATAAACATCCTAAGATCTTTAGTCAGTTTTGGGTGTCTTTAGCAGAAGTAGGAGAAGCCTCCGGTACAATGCCAAATGTTTTGAATAAATTGGCCAACCATGTTGAGGAACAGGCTGCATTTCGAGCTACTATTATTTCTGCGATTATATATCCTTGCATTCTTTGTTTTGTTACTGTAGGTGCGGTAGTTTTCTTTGCATTGGTAGTAGCGCCACGCTTTGAAGAAATCTTTAACTCGATGCATGCGGAACTTCCTGTAATGACAAAGATGTTATTAGGAACTTTTAAATTTATAAAACAAAATATTCTTTTTATTTTTGGAGGAGCTACAGGAATATTTTTCCTAGCGGGAAGTTACTTTAAGACGCCTAAGGGGGCTTTGAAGCTAGAGACAATTCTTTTTAATGTTCCCCTTCTTGGGGAGATTCTTAAACTCATTGTCGTTGAACGTTATACTGCTCAAATGGCTATTTTAATCGGTGCTGGAGTACCAATTCTTTTGTCATTAGATATTATTCAAAGATTGGTTGAGAATCGAACATGTGCTTTATTAATTGCTAAAATTCATGAAGAAGTTCGAGAAGGTAAAGGATTAGCTGACTCCATGGCTAAAGAGCCCTTTTTTCCTAATATGGCTGTTCAGATGATTAAAGTTGGAGAGGAAACTGGTGAATTAGCTAAGATGTTTAATCATGTTGCTGCGTTTTATAAAACTACAGTAGAGAATTTTATGAAACGATTTAGTACAATTTTTGAACCATTTATGCTGGTGTTTATGGCTGCTGTTATAGGGATTATTGTAGTATCTATTTTCTTGCCTTTATTTAAGTTGGGGCAAGGTGGAGGCCTTCATTAATCAATTAAGTCTTTGTGGGGTATCGTATTAGAGAGATAAAATTAAAGAAATAATTAAAAAAATTGGTGATTTGTTTTTTAAAAAACCATAGAAAAAGGAGGGGAAACGTTTTTTTAAAAAAAATGATATAGGATTGACACGTTATAAAAGTATGTTATTCTTAAGTAGGAGTAAATTATAATCAGGTGTAAATATAATTGTATGTATAACATAATAAAAGGAGAAGGTTTATGACAAAGTTTACTAATAAAAATAGTGGTTTTACTTTAATTGAAATTATAGTTGTTTTGATTATTTTAGGTGTTTTGGCAGCTATCGCCTTGCCAAATCTTTTTTCAAATGTTAAAAGAAGTGGGGGCGGAGAAGCCATTGGTACACTAAGTACATTTAAGTCAGTTGTAGAAGGATGTTTACAAGGGCATTTGCCAACTAGTACGGAATCAGCTTGTGCTGTGCAAATTCCTACATCACTTAATTTTACTTACAGTTTGACTACTCCGTCGACCGTTGCAGGGGCTGCTAGTTTTAGTAATGGTTCACCAAATTGGACTATTGTAGCAACCAATGGTACAGGTAATACTATTTCATTAACTCGTACCGGTGGCCAAACAACTTCTCCTGCTACTAGTTGTTCAGGAGCAGGAAGCTACTCAGGTATTTGTTAGTATTATTGCTTAATTAAAGTTATCAGGGGAAGTTAGTAAAATATAGTAAATTAAATCGGAGAATATATATGAAAAATAAAATAAAAAACACTGGCTTTACATTAATAGAGATTGTAGTTGTATTAATTATTATGGGTGTGCTCGCAGCTATTGCATTACCTAATCTTTTTAAGAATGTTTCAAAGAGTAAGGGGGCTGAGGTTTTGGCTTCATTTAATGCAATGAAAGCCGCTATAGAGGGTTGTGGGTCAAAGAATAGCAGTAGTGGTATTTCTAATTATTCCCTTTGTACGACAACACAATTAGGACAGGTTGGTTCCTGGTATTATGATGTTTGTGCTTTAAATAGTGATTGTGGTGCTACTGATCCAAATACATGTTTAGGCGTTGGAGCGACAACTGGATATTGTATAAGGGCATCCTATAAGAATACAGGGGATATTACTAATAATATCGTTCTATATGGAAATAATAATGGTACTGCAAATACAACAGTTGTTTGTGCAGGTCATGGTACTTTTGGCGGTATTTGCTAGTTTTCTTATGTAGGAGGTTTTAATGAATAGATTATTCAATAAAAAAAGCGGATTTAC
>JBAXBI010000145.1:0-4224 GCA_037142055.1 Candidatus Omnitrophota bacterium
GGAAAGGCTGGATGAAGTTCATCGGAATGACCGGACGAAGTCATCGGAATTCGCAGGAACGCAGCATGGTGGCAATCAATAAGGTTGACGAGCTTGATTCACAATGTTTGCGATGGTTTGTAAAACAGCCGGGTGAAAGTTTCATAGAGAAAGCTGGGCCTAAACAGGAGTTGTTGGGGGTTGTTCGCAGGTCAACAACTGAAACATTAGAAAACAAAGTTCTAAAAGACTTCATTCAACGGTGCGAAAGATCATCAAGAAGTTATTTATTGTCCGTAAGGCGGTTGTCAAAGTATCTTCGTTCAAAAAGAACAAGTTCTGTTGAGCGTTTTCGTCGCATTTGTGAGGGGGGGAGGAATTCTGAGAGTCTTATGGATGTTGCGTTACCATCACCCGGATTTCAGCCAAATTATGTTTTACAGAGAGATGCCAGATATAGCCGTATTTGGGAGTGGTATAGGAAGTTGTTGAAGAAGGAGCGCGAATTAGACTCGCTTTGGGATTGGCAAGCAAGGACATGGTCAGATATAGGTTCATTCTTGGTAGCGTTGGCATTTTCTACATTAAAAAATGATCAGTTACAAGTGGCGCCAATATTAGAATCGCATTTTCAGTTTTCATCGGAGCAGGACCGGGGATCATATTTTATGATGCGCTCTTTGCCGGGCCCATTTATTTTGGATTATCCGGGTGGGGATAGGCGTGTTTTAGAGTTAGTCCATTATGACAATGCTGCGCTGCATAACGAATGCAAAAAGCTTGGTCATTTAGGCGGGCATCTTTTTTGTGTCATTAATAGATTAAATACTAAAGTAGCGACTGATTTTATTGTTTTCTGGTTTGTGAACTCGTTAGCTTCCAAGCAAGATATCTCCGCAGAAACTGTGGCTGCCTCAGCTAAGAGTTCGCTGGATGCTACGAGTGGAAAGAAACTAAAGGGAGTAGTTTTGAGAAGTTCAAAGAATAATTCAGGTGTTGAGTCGTTTTATAATAACCAAATTCAAGTAGTAAATGTGCCGGCCGATCCGTCTTCTTGGTCAAAAGTTATTTCTGAGCATTTAATGACGGTTATTGATAGGGCTTTGACGGAATAAATATGGCAGATAATTCTACAGAATTTATTGGCGCTTCTATTGATGGTCTTAGAGACCGGTTTTATTCTCATCAGAAGCAATTTTTTTTAGGAGATTCATTTTATCTTTCTGATGTTGTTTTGCCCGAGTCGCGTACGGGGGGTGTTCTTGTTTGTGAAGAGGCTGAACAGTCGAGAGTGAACTCTGGATTACCTTGGCCTGATGAAGCTCAGTTTCCTAACGATATTAATTGCTTGAGACGGATTCCCGTTTCATTTTGTTGGCGTCTGCTTATTGATGGCCATAAGGTAACAACATGCAATTCAAGTGAGTTTGAAATTTCAAAGCTATTAGCTGACCATATTACAAAACGAGCAGGGGATCTTCGAATTAACGGTAGTGAGGAATTATGTTTGGCCATTCCGAATGATTTGCCTGAGTTTGCGCAAGAGCGCTTGAGAAAGAATTTATTAGGACTAAGGGTTGTGAAGCCTGATCGGTTGATGTTCGTTTGGCGCCCCGTTGCGGCAGCATTGTCTTGGCTAGATAAAGTACAGGATGAACTGACAAGTTTATCCGATCGTGATTATGTTTTAGTCGTTCATATTGGTCCTGACGCATTTGAGGTGGTTCCGCTAAGGCTCATTTACAGGGTTGCGCGGGGGAAGAGATATGTTATCCCTGTTAGGGATCTTAGCAAAGAAACTCTACGCTTAACTCTTTCTGGTTGTGATGTAATTGATAATTTTATTGCTGGGTCATTAAATATTAGTGATTTTCAAGCAAGGTGGCGCGCTTTAACTGGAATTGAAGATTTATGGCTTTTATTAGGGCAGCGACCGCTAAATCAAAAGAAACATGATGTATGGTTCAGAGATGGCGAGTGGAGTTCCTGGAGCTGCGACCCCTTATGGAAGGACACTTTATGGCAATCACATGTAGGTAGGGGGAATCTGTTGGGGGCGTTGAGCGTGGATCGTGTTGAAAAATCTGGAGAAAGAAATTGGCGAGAGTATATTCTGAATTCAATTAGTAAGCAGCTTTCTGTTTTGGATTCTCCTCGTATTAGAGGGGTAATTTTAAGTGGGTCGCTTTTATCGAATAAGGATTCTTTCTTAACAGAGGGCCTACTTGATCTGATTCGACGACAGGGGTTAAGATCGCAAGTTTCATCAAAGCCAGAAGCAGACACGATTTGGCTTCCTACTGTTGAAAAAGACATTGTGGCCGAGGGCGCCGGCATATTTGCTTATAGAAAGCATAACAATATTCCTGCATATTTAGACACATTGGCACAGATTTCGATTTTAGTCGAAAAGCGGGGCATGCGCCATGAAGAGAATTTGCTACCTAGCGACAATTACGAAATTGATGGGGGAGAGGTTTATCAGCCTTATTATCAAAAAGTACTGTCTTTGCCGAAGGGTTATACCGAAGTTAGTTGTTATTTAAGACGTGCAGGTAAACTTAAGAAGGCGAACTTCTCTTTTCCGGCGGCTCCAGAGAGTTCAGTTCCATTAGATTTAAAGTTAACACTCGCGTCATCTTACGCCCTTGCTCAAGTAGAATTGATTCCGGAAAATAGAGATTTCTTGCTTGAAGGGCAAAGAATCTTTATGGACTTTTCAAAAATGGAAGATGTTGATCAGCTTCCTGAGTTCTTATGTAGCTTCCCTCCAATTATTGTTTCTTCTGTTGATGTCTCTGGCTCTCGTATGAAAGCTGCAAGTTTTCGAAATATGCTGGAGAGTTTCTTTTCCAGTTCCCCAGGAGGACCTGGGTATGTGCCAGCACTAAAAGATATAACGCAAGAAATTAAAACTGCGAGAGGCTTTGTAGCGGGGAAGCCAGAATGGCGCTACATAGTGGATCAGCAGGGGAGCACGGGCTCAGTAGCAGGTGATGAGGTAATAAAAAGAATTACTGAGAAGCTGGATCATGATTTCTTGGAAATGTTAAAACTGAAAGTTAGAAATCGTGATGACGTAATAAAAACTATTATTGCAGCAGCTACTTGGCTGTACGGAGGGTGTCCTCAAAGCATAAGAAGGCATGTGTTTGAAGTCTTGAAGACGGCTGATCGTGGTTGGCATTGGGGAGAGCGATTCGGGCAGCCTAGTTTGTATATTCATGCATCAGCTAGAGCAGCACAAGATGTTAAGGAGTTCTCTTCACTATATGAAACACCTCTGTTAGATGTCAATCGTCGCCAAGCGGCAGGTAGAGCGCCCCTATTGCCGTTGTATTGGTCGCAGGCCCTAGTTAGGATTTTATCCAGGAATGAAATTTCTGTTGATTGTTTATCACAGCATCAATTGGATAATATTCTAACTTGGGCCCTTTCAAATATTCAGCGTGGTATTTACGAGGGAAAGTTATCAGTGCTTGCGGGGGCTAATAGACTAATCCTTTTTCTTTTGAGGGCCAGAATTGCGCACAGGAACTTTCTAGATAAGAATCTAGATGCAGCAAGACATAAGAAGGTTATAGGTGCTCTTAGTGGTGCAAGTAAGTTTTGTGAAACGTTGCCTCGGCATAATCGAGCTGCAGAGAGAACGAGGACTTTAATTATAGAAATTAACAAATATATTCATAATGTTGGATCTGAGAAACTGCCAGAAATTATTCTTGAGGACTTTCTTGAAGGCGATAGCGGTGATGAAGAGTAAATTGCTCTATTAGATGATGGTTTAGTTTTAGCGGAGAGGTCGCAAAACTAACATTTAGGGAGAAGCTCTATGATTAATATCTTATCTTTCTTGTCGGTTGCTTTACTTGGTGTCGTTATTGTTCTCTTAATAATGATCAAGAGTAAGCTCTCAAATACAGATGTGTCCGGGCTGATTTCTAAATTGGACGTCTTTGAGAAAACGATAGGACGATTTGAGAGTGTTCTTAGAGATGAAATCGGTCGCATTCGAGAGGAAATGAATAAGGCGGCACGGGATCAGCGAGTAGAACAATCGGAGGCTTTTAGGACCTTTGGAGACTCAGTTATAAAGCAGATGATAGATATTGCCAATATGCAGAAAGCTCAGCTCGATACTTTTTCAGCACAGCTTGGGGCTTTTGCTAAAGCTAGTGGTGAGCGTTTAGATGGTGTTCGTTTAGAATCTTCAACTGGAGCAAAACAGCTTCGGGAAGAGGTTGT
>JBAXBI010000146.1:0-4218 GCA_037142055.1 Candidatus Omnitrophota bacterium
TCCATTAAAGGAGCGCTCATTACAGAACGTATTTCCCGAGAATCTTCCGACGATACTCTATCAATATCAAAACGAAAATCATTATTGGCATCTTCCACCAACAATGGGTGTAAAGTTTTAACTACCCATTGGTCAAATACGTCACCTTTTTTGGCCTTTAGATTAACCTGCATCTGCCCCTTTTTAGAAGAAGAGATTCCCAACTCCCCAATCTTAGAATGAAAAAGATAAAGGATTACCGTAATATCTTTATGCCCAAAAAGTTTGTTAACTTCCACTGAGAGCGTGTTAGAAGTATCCTCAAGCCTTAAACACATGCTTAATTTCTCAGTCAAATCTTTAAGCTGAGAATAATTAATAATTTTATGCCGAAAAGTTTCAATAGTCTGCCACTCATTGCTAATTTCAGCTTTGAGCATGTTTGTTTTTTCGAAATATTCTTCTTTTTGCAGACTAATGAAAGACTGTTTTTGAGAGAGGCGCTTATGGAAGATGACGAGTAATACAAGATTAACGAGTAATGCAACAGCTATAAACAAAAATGCCGCAGGATATTCTGCGGCATAAATAAAGAAACCTACCAAGGGTAGCACAAAGCTAGAAACAACCAGGAGGTAAAGCTTAAACAATGGTTTCTTCTGTTTGGACATCAAAGAAATGCACCTTGCTCATGTCGAAAACCAAATCCATTTCGCGATTAACTTCCGGCCTGTCATGTGCTCCGACACGGGCGATAAAAGTATGTTTACCTGAATTAAGATACAAATCAACCGCTGAACCCATCGGTTCAACCACCTCACAAATTGCTCTTACTGTCGTATCTACTGATGCTTCAGATGCAAACAACCTATCGTGAATATCTTCCGAACGGATACCTAAAATAATTTCCTTACCTTCAAACCTACTCATCTTAGATACCATACTTTCTATTAGTTTAACCTGAAAGCCCCCCTCATTAAAGAACAATTTTCTATCGCGTCTGACGAGCTTACCCTTAATAAGGTTAATAGGTGGCAAGCCGATAAAGGACGCCACAAATTTATTACTAGGATTATCATAAATGACCATCGGATCAGCGCTTTGCTGGATAACCCCATCTTTCATGACCACGATACGATCCCCCATGGTCATAGCTTCCGTCTGGTCATGGGTAACGTAAATAAAAGTCGTTTGCAGACGCAAACGCAACTTATGAATTTCGGTACGCATCTGCACGCGCATCTTAGCATCAAGATTACTTAATGGTTCATCAAAAAGGAATACGGCAGGTTTACGGACAATGGCACGTCCTAAGGCTACACGCTGGAGCTCTCCACCAGAAAGTTGACGAGGACGACGGTCGAGATATTTCTTAATCCCCAAAATGTCTGCCGCTTCATGAACACGCTTTTCTATCTCTAGTTTTGGATAACCACGCAACTTTAAACCAAAGGCCATGTTCTCAAACACTGTCATGTGTGGATAAAGTGCGTAATTCTGAAAAACCATTGCGATATTGCGGTCTTTGGAGGGAACATCATTGACTAAGAGGTCATCAATCCACACCTCTCCGCTTGTAACATCTTCAAGCCCGGCGATCATACGAAGGATACTGGATTTTCCACAACCAGAAGGGCCAACAAGCACGACAAACTCTTTATCAGAAACCTCCAAACTAACATTTTTGACAGCGTTTTGAACGCCGCCTTTGTAACTTTTATGGAGATTCTTAACACGTATGCGAGCCATAAATATAAATTCTTAAAATATAAAAGAACCCTGCATCATACCCCCAAAAGGGCTCTTAAAGTGGTTCTGGCCGTGTCCATAATACCTTTTGATTTAGTGTAAAGCTTGTCATATTCATTACTAAACCCCGTATACTGCTCTTCGAATTCCTTATCGGTTGCACTGTCTAATTTCTTAGGAGCCTTAATCTCTCTCCACAATAAAGAAAGCATTCTTTCAGTTCTTTCTATCTGGTCAATACAGGCCCTGTAATTCCTAAAAGACTTGTTATCCGATAAGGTTCCCAACAGAGATATGGATATATTGTATCTCCATTTTGCTTCCTCATAATTCCAACATTTGATCAGAAAATTTAAAGTCTGTTCATAAGCAAAATTTCTGTTATTTATTATTAGATCTCGCAAAACAGATACCTTGATATTAAGAAATTCTGACCTCGGTCTATTAAGTGGAAGAGACCTGATGCTTTTTGAGATCTCAGGAAACCAGTTCGCCAAAAGGGAATATGTCCCATAAGTATCTACCAGGCTTTTTGCACTGTATTGATCCCCGGTTCTAAAATCTCCAATGGCAATATCTGAACTTGTTATTTCTATGAAGGCTCTGAGATTGTCATAGAATTCAACATCCTCATCAACGTAATCAATATCCCCTGGAATTTGAACGATTCTCTCGGCTTCCGGGTAATTATCAAGCACATGCCCCCAACCAGCAAGCCATGTCTGACATGTGTCAACAGACCACGTTTGTATAACCTCAAGGGTCTTATATCTTTGATCCTTGATAAAGGAAGCAGCATCGCCCCTTATGACCGTGTCTCTGGATAACATGATAATTGGCTTGGGATCAATTTCCTTACACCGCTCCACTGTCCACCAGAAATACCATTCACACTTTTTATTATTCTCATACCCCTGGTATGGAAAAATAATGACAGGTTTTGATTTAATACTCTTTTGAATTAGTTTGGCCACGTATTTTCTTAAAGCACAACAGGAATCTGTTTAAGCTTTTCCTCGTCTTTCTTCTAGTTGCTTACGGATGTCGTAAGCTTTATCTTCAGAGACATCGAAGGTCATAATAATATAAATAGCAATTAAAGAGGTTATAATAGGAACCCCCACATCAATAACTCTCATATAAAACAATGTATTCACTGATTGGTGAAGGCCTAATTTAATATCAAAACCAGTCGCGTTAAGCAAAACCCCCCCGAGAATTGATGCACCTGCCATCCCTAATTTTTGTATCCACCAATAAATCCCGCTAAACATCCCTTCTCGGCGGGTTCCGGTTTGAAGCTCATCCAGGTCGCATACATCGGCGATCATTGAACAAACAATCGTAAACAATGTCCCCAAATGAAACGCCAAAAACGGTGCTGCCAAGAATAACAGCTCGGGATGGGCTTGATTATATCCAATCCATTTCAAGACATACCCAAAGATCGCAAGCGACATAGTGATCAAAAACGCTGTCCGCTTGCCCAATTTCGAAGAAATCCATGAAGTCAACGGAATAGCGATAAAAGCCGTTACAAGGACACTGATTGTTGTAAAGGTACCAATCAAGATTCCTCCGTGTTGATACATCAGATCCATCGTCGGTTGGTTGTTAAAAACATAGAAACAAAGGACATAAAAAGTAAATTGGGAGGCAAGCATAAACCCATTAAAAATCAAAAATGTCACGACAACCAGTTTAACGAATGGTCCGCATTTAAACGATGTGACGCAATTATGCAAAAGGTCTTTGATGACATTAGCAGCCCCTCTTCCTCTGTCAGGTCTGGGCAAATTAGCATAAATTTCCTTGTTAAAAATGGCTGGAAGAATACCAAAGAGCGTTATAAATACTCCAACGATGATCGCAATGACCCGCGCGGCATAAATTATATCCCCTCCAAACGGAGAATGATACGTCATAACCGGAATACTACCAAACGTAAGGGAAGCTTCTTTTGAGGTCATAATGAGCGGAAGCCATCCTGCAATAATCCAGACCGGCTGTGCGAAGAAACTCGCGTATGCCTGAAGACGCGTGCGTTCGTGATAATCCGGCGTCATTTCATATCCCAAAGCAAGCCAAGGTATTGAATAACAGGCAAAAACAACCACGAAAAGGCACTGGATTCCCAGAACCCACCAAAAATAAAACATATCACTGCGTCCCGAATGAAGTTGGAACATGAGCGCTAATAAAAGCCCAGAAAAAAGGGCTCCAAACAATATCCAAGGTTTGCGGCGTCCATATCGAGTGCGGGTATTGTCTGAGCTATAGCCAATTAAGGGATCTGAAAAAGCATCCAGAAAGCGAGGAACGGCTCCAATGATACCCACCAAGGCAGGGTTCACTCCCAATCCAAGATTCAAAACAAGGATGAGCTGCCCCATCGCTGCACCTGCAAATTGATTAACGAATGAGCCTATCCCATAGACGATCTTTTGAAATTTTGGGATACGATCCTCAGGTGCTGTAATATGGTGAGTT
>JBAXBI010000147.1:0-4213 GCA_037142055.1 Candidatus Omnitrophota bacterium
CTTAATGGGTACAACTCTTCCCATAAAGCCAACCCTCAAAGTCTTACGGTCTTGTTTCTTGGACAAACCAACAAACAGATCAAGGTCGATACCGTTAGGGATAATTCGAGTCTTTTTAATATCTGCTCCCTCCTGGATCTGAACCTGACGATTACCTTCGTAAAGCGTAATAATCTCATCGGAATACTGATATGTTAAGCGACTATAAAATGAAAATAGATCATTCCACCATTTGCGAAAAAACTCCTCTTCTTCAATAACCTTAACATCTGTTGTTCGATCCGAATAGATCCAATCAGCCTGTACGATCTCAAGCTTACGCTCTCGGGTATAAATTCCATGTTCAGTTAACAAAAGCGGGCGATTAAATTGCATCTTACACAAACAACCCAAAAGTCCAGCATAGCCTGTAGATATCGTGTGATAAACGCGAGCAGGCGATAACGGCACTCCTAAAAGAGTAAAAAAGGGCAAATAAATAAACCTCCAAGACCAGAAATAATCGATGAAAGAGGTTTCTTTAAGTTCGCTAGCATAAATATCAGCAAGCATCTCCCAAGCAGGAAAGGAATGCACAAAATCACTTTGATCAATTTTACGTGTTCTCCGATTGCCGGCGACTCTAAACAGTTCCGGGAAGAAAGAGGTGTCATGAACCTTCATAGCTTTAATAAAATCTTCGATAATCTTATAGTTCTCTTTTTTACTGTGATATTGAGCTTTAGGCAGGATACGGTAGTCAAAAAGATAATATTCCTGGAAGTCATGCACATTATGCGGCAGCTTATAATGCATTTTTTTTGTTCCTGGGCGATGGGCTCCCAAGTAAATAATAGAAAAGGTAACATCATCTAAACTTCGAATCAAATCATGCACCCATGATGATACGCCACCTGCGACGTAGGGATAGGTTCCTTCCAAAAGCAAACAAACATCAGTCATAATCTAACCTTTATACAAGATCCATTGAAGTCTTTAACCAGCAATTGATTGTCTGATCGATCTTCTTAAATAATTCTTCATCCTCTGTTAGAGCCAATTCCTTAAAAAGCACATCCTCAATAAAGTTACTTTTAACTTTCATTCTCTGGAAAAATATTAAAAACTCTATTTTAATATCTTTAGAAGCATGTTCATATTGCTGAGCCATAAAATCAACAGAAAGTCCGATCTGTTCATGAATATCTGTAAAATTAATAATCTTAAGCAAAATTAATAATTGTTGTTGAGTCCATGATTGTTCAGAAAGAACCTGGATAAATAATTTTTTCTCTTTCACAATATGATGCCTCAATAAAACCATTAAACGTCTCGATTTTTGACTTTTTTGTCCTTGATGAGGTCTTAAATTTTTCAGTAGAAGATCCAATAGAACTGTAAAAATATCATGAAAATGTTTTGAAGCTGGAGAAATTTGTTTAAAAACCCGAGTTAAAGTTCCAATAAGCTTAGGATCTTCAACTCCCAAAGATAAAAAAGATAATATTTTGTGAGGATTTCGGTTTAGATCAAAAACAATAGCTTCTTGTGCTGATTGACGAACCTTAAAACTTTTATCAAATCTAGCCATAAATAAAAATAGATATAACTTATCCGGATTATCAGTTTTTAATATCGATTTAAGCCCTAAATATCTAATATGCTCCGAAGTACATACGGCTAAACGTTTCAAATCTTGCACAATGGTATCAGGCAAATTATCAATTTGATGAACTCTTAAGATAAACTTAAGAATCAGTTGGATACATATTCCCCGTTTCTCAATATCTAAAGATAGAATCTCCTTGATCTCAGACCAATGAGAAGAATTAAGTTGATAGGTCAAAGATAAGCAGGCAGCATAAGCGAATTCATCGTTATTCTTAATAATTTCCAAGAGAAAAGGTATCACACGTCTGTTGGAACAATGCCCCATATATTCCAAAGACATCAATTGAATCCTTTTACGCTGTGAAGACAAAAATAAATTATGAAAAATCTCAAAAACGATCGGTTCAGAAGAATAGGTCGATAAAACTTTCATAATCAAAATCTTATCTTGATCAAAAGAAGATCTTTCCTGATCCAAAATCCATCGCAATAATTGTTTAGAACGAATCTTTTTCAAAACAGATTCAGCCAACATTCGTACGCGAAAAGAAGGATCACTTTGTGCATAGCATAATACGGTATCAAACAACGGCTTAACCTGAATAGTTCTCAGGGACGACAACATACTCAACTTAAGCGCTTCATTGCGCTCAAGAGATAACTTAGAAGAGAGATAATATTGCCACTTCTTAGACATCTGCTGAACGAGTTTAAGATAAATAAATTCTTTAACCTTTAGATTCCCTTTAGCTAACCATTGATCCAAAAGCTTTTCCTGAAGAATATCATTAAAATTCCATAAAGATTTAAGAACAGCATCGAGTATCTTTGGATCTTCATGATTAAGAAATCTTTCTAGAACAATGATAGCCCTACGATCACGAACACGTCCCAAGCTCCTTATGGCATTCAAAAGCACTCTATGATCGTATTGGTATTTAACAACCGTATCCATCAAAGGAACAACGCAACGCAAGGAACGCAACTGTCCTAATTCGTAAGCTGAGTAAATAACATTATCAATCCATCGACTTTCTAAAGACCTCAAAAGCGAATCCACCTGTTGAGACATAGATAGATTTTTAAAGGCCAAACGAGCTTCCTGACGAATGAGATCATTACCATTTTCAGTCAAAGCAAATAATTTCTCAAACCCTAAGGGCTGTTCAATCTTTAGCAAATACTTAATCAACCAATAAATACTTTGAGTATCTGCCTGTCTTAATAAACGTTCAAAAATAATCTCAATATCTGCATCAGATAAATATAAACATAACTGCTCAAATTTCTGGTTTGAAAGTTCTTCTTTAGAAAGTAACAATTCATACAGAATTTTATCTATAACTATTGTATTAAGATCGTTTTGTTCCACACCATCACCTTAATCTAAATTTTTTATGAACCTTTAGAATGTTTGGCCGACCAAAATTTAAGCGCACTTACCTGTAAAGGAGAAAGGTCTTGAGAAGTCATACCGTAAAGAGCCCCTTCAACACATTCAAATCGTCTTCTTAAGAAATAGGTCTCAGCTCTTAATAAATGCATTTGCCAATCGTCAGGCCATATCTGGATACCATTATCTAAGAATTTCTGAGCTTTTTCATAATCACCAACAGCAAGCAGAATCTCAGCATAATCTTTAATAACTGAAGCTTGATTAGTGTCAAGATCTAGAGACTGCTGATAAGCTTGGCAAGCCAATAGCATGTAATGATCCGAAGACTTTTTCTCCATCAACCCTATGAAGGCATAGCCCCTATACTGACCACCCAAATTGGTATAATCTTGAGCTACACCTCGCTGCTTAGTCATATTCAAAGCAGTTTGGATCTTATCATTAATTGTTTTTTCAATTTTTAGCAAAGCATTAGCCGCACCAAGACGAACTTCTGGCGATAAATCACTAAGAGCCATTTTCAATAACTTAACACTGTGCACTGTGGCATTGCGTGATAACTTCTCAATCACCCTCTGTTTAATATTATCATTATCACCTTTAATAATATCTATATACGATTCAAAGCCAATATCTCCACGCAATTTATCAAGTTGCCGAAGATAAAGACTGCCATACGTATCCTTCCCCCCCACATGTTCAATGTATTCTTCATACTCTTCATAAATACCTAAATGAGATTTTTGTCCCCTTCTAACCCAAACAATAACCAATATTCCCATGGGAAGTCCAAAACACGGAAAAAAGACAACAAGCATCAATCCAAAGAAATAAACAGCCCTTAACTCCTTCTGTTTAGCATTCTTTTTAAATTTAATAAATCCGACTGCTAACAATAAAGAAGCGCCCAGATGTAACAAAAGCGCAGAAAGTAGCGAACCTTGTTGAAGCCATATCGGTCCAACCAGAAGTTCCGCAATGCATCCTAACCCAATTAAAAAGAAGGTAGACGGCAATCTTTTAATATTGTATTGATCCATATTTCAGGCCCCTCTAAGGCCGTTTCAATCTCACCTGTACTTATAACAATTTCAGGCAATAAAAATCCGTCCCCATCCTGTACATAAATTCTCTTAAACTCTTCAAAAGTCATCTGTAAAGCAGCTTGATCCTTAAATGGAGCGATGAGGGCAAAAGTTCCTTCAAATTTATACTGAAAGATCATAT
>JBAXBI010000148.1:0-4139 GCA_037142055.1 Candidatus Omnitrophota bacterium
CGTTATCAGGAGGGACCAATAATTTTAATCGTTCTGTATAATAAAGGCCATAACGGCTTGTTAAATCATTAGGAGTGTTACCTGTAAAACCCCATTTACCATTAGCGTTCCAGTCAAAACGATCCGGAATATTGACAGTATCTGTCACTAGCTGCTGCATCCCTGAAGACACTCCTGATTCTCTAAATTGATCCGGCGGAGACATGTTCTGCTGCAGCTTATTCCACATGCTCTCCTCCATCGGCATGATGACACAATATTGAAGGATCATCGAAATTGCAAACATTACTACAACCACCACAATTAACCACGCTGTAGCGCCCCAGGTGATGATGGTGATGATAATTACGATGATCATCACAAGGATCTGCAAAAAGAGACCTAAAGAATCTTGTCGACAAAGAATGTTTCCATTATTCCACTCAATGTGATTTTCACAAGGATCGCTTGGAAGTAAGGACTCTTGAAGAGTTCTCTCTCCATAACTAGCAAACATGGAAGCTACTTGAGACGCGGAAGAAGTTGCCGCCATCCAGGTGGCGTTCTTCATATTTGCCGTCCTTCCCCAATTAAGTTCTATTGCATAAAAAATAAAAGCCATGGCAAGCACTAAAATCATTATTATTGAAGTTTGGCCTTTATTTTTTAATTTTCCCCATTCCATATTCTTAACCCCTAGTTAATCCTAGCTAAAATCTTCTCGTAAATGCATTCAGTCGATGTGTTCTGTTATCATCTTTTATGTTCGGTGTTTCCCAAGCAAAAATTTTTGAATGTTGTTGCGCATATGATGTCTGGGCATAATCCATCCCAACCCACTGGAAAACTTTTATTGAGCCAAAAATCAGCAGCGTAACGGCAACCATGGCAAAGGTAAATTCTATAGTTGACTGTCCCTTTGGAAGATCTGTTATGTCTTGTTGGTGTTTCATACCACTACCTTTCTCCTTGTCTCTTATAAACCTTTTGACACATCCGCAAACCATTTTCGGGTTGTTCTATCTCCCAAAACAGTTCTTATATAGAGAATACGGCTTGAAACATCAAAACATGTCCTTGAAGAATGTGCATTTGAGAAGCAATCCGAACAAGCTTTGACAGGATTCTCTTCCCCATGTTGGTCAATGAGATTAGCTGGTGGTTGATAGGTTCCACCGCTCGTTAATCGACAAAAACGTCCTGTGTCGTTACTTAACTGCACTGCACGTGAAATCAAATCTATATGATCTCTATTGCTAATACTTCGAACCACCGCATGTGTTTCAGGGTTAAATAATTTTCCTTCCTTTATTTCTAAATAAGTTCCCGAATTAACTTGACTATAAATTTGCATTTCAGACATAAGTCCTGGGGGAGGCCCAGGTGAAAGCTTTTTATCGTAAGTTTGATCTAAATCTCCTAGCTGATTATCTAAAATGACAACCCCTGTAACGATCCCTGCAACAGGCTTGCGCGTGATCCCTAAATCTCCTGCTAACCCACAACGTCTTGTCCCGTCAGCACTGGTTGTTATCGTGAACCCTGGGCAACCCCCTCCAGCAACATCAAATAATGGCATTGTTAAAGATAACAGAAAAGGGTTACCATTAATTTCATATGGCTTTATCCTGCTAGTGCTTAATCTACCTTTTAATGTATCGTGGGCAACTTGGCTGATAGCGTAAATACTTTGCTCTCTTAAACTCCCCGAGGTATCTGCAGATGGATAATTAGGAGAATCAGACGATCCATCGGAAGACTTAAACCCTAACGTAACATCCTTAGGGGTAGTTGGAACTGAGGCGAGAAAGCTGCCTCCTGTAGCCGCAATGGAACGCCACTGCCACGCCCAGTACTTTGTACAAACTCTAATATCTGAAAGAGAGCCACAACTAGTGGCTGTTCCTTGGCAGCCTGTAACATCGTCTGTACAAAAAGAGAATGAAGTTTTTGGTATTCCAGACCATTCTCCAGTTGGACTGATATCCCAATCGTTCCGTTGAAGATCAAAAGTCGCATTGGTAGCTGTCCCATCCCACTGGGTAGTACCATTGACTTCCATCCCATAAAATTTATGAGTATTCCCCCCCACGCCTCCAACCTTCTCATGAACCTGACGATAACATCTGCTATACTCTGGCCCCTTTTGGAGCGAAGAACCCAGTGTATCATCTGGACATTCACTCAAATCATCATAAAGAAGTCTAAATATGTAAGCCGCTGTGGTCAGCGGAAAGTGCTGACCATTCACATAGAGATCCATGACGGGTAAATTATACCCGATCTCGCCAACTGGCTGATAAGCATACGTTTCAAAATCTATTGGATATTCCAGTCGATTGCTCATCGTTCCTGAGCCACTGGCTATAAAGGGAGAACGGTCAATCGTACTGAATTTATTAAAGTCTGGGTAAAGCCTATCTTCAATAAAAAGAACACTGGCGGAATTACGTGAACTATTGGCCATCATGCCAATCCCCAAAGAATTTATATTACTTTGTTGGAGAGCTATCTTCATCGCCATGACTTGATGGTTTTCTGATTGGGTATTACTTAAATGTGTACGTAAAATAACTCCTATTAAAAAAATTAAAATAGAACCAAATATGGCAATTTCTACCATAGCCTGCCCTGATGAATTTCGAAGACACTCCGTTTTTCTGATTTTCATTTAGTTAGCAAACACTGCGCCTATCGTTGTTTGTCCTATTTTGGTTTCTACAGAATTTGTCGTATCTACCCTTTGCGTCCAACTGCCCCCGGAAGCTGGGACCATCGAGATTGCTGTGTTAGCGCTGCTCGTTGTTGCATAATTAACAAATGTGTTCGCTGTCCGTGGATCGTATTGATCGCCTAAATCATCAACGGAAGCTTTCCACCGGCCTTGGAGCCCACGCTTAGTATAATTGACCATTGCTAAAAATACACCTAAGACAACAATTATTAATATTGAGTACTCTATTAGTGCTTGTCCTGTTCTTTTATTAGGTCTTTTCATATTTAGCCTTAGGTTACCTTAGATTATTATAATCCTTTACGTTGCTGTGAAGCTTTGGTTCGTTATTGAGTTAATAAGCTCTTGTGTAGAATCTATTTCTTGAATAGTAATAATTCCAGGATTCTCCCCATTAAGATACGGAGTTTCCCTTATTGTCTTTTGTTGAACTTGCCCACTATTTGTTGAAGATTTTATTAAAACCCCCGTAGACACCACATAATTAAAGTCTTGGTCTGCATTAATTTGATTCCCCATTTGATCGGCGGTGACTTTCAGCACACTTTGGATTCCTCTCTTAAAATCCGTCCCCATATAAATTAAGGAAATTAATACTATTCCTATTAACAAAATATATTCTATAACCGACTGACCTTTATTCCCATCACAAGGCAAGGGCCGTAGGTTTTGGATTGAAGAATTCTTATGTGGTTTTTTAAATCTATTGTTTTCCATACGAATCTATTTCATTGCCCTTCCTAATACTTTATCTCCACTCACATCTTTAGGTGGCAGTTGAGAGGTGCCAATGTTTCCTTGGTTTTTTTGATTCGTTCGTGCAATAAAGGTTCCTGTTCCTCCAATTCCTGTAGCTAGAAGTCCTTTATGACTTAGACTGTCCGTATTTGTCGTCGCATTGATTTGTGTGTAATACGGTTCGTACTGTTCTCCAATAGTATAGCTCGTCGATGATAACCCTGTTGCATTCATACAATTAACACCGCATTCTCTACTAACGGCGTTAATCATATACGTACGAGCATCGTGCACGCGTGCCTGTAAAGTGCGTTGCATATACGTGGTCATGGTCACGATAAACCCTACCACTAAAAAAAAGGTTACCACGTATTCACTAAAGGCAGCCGCCCCATGTTGGTTGTGCCATTTTACCATAGCTTATAATCCTTATGGCGAACCCATAATAGCCGTCAAATTATGCGCCATAGTTTGCATGCCGTTGGTAGTGATGTTGATCGTGTTCCCCAGACGATTTTGAAAAACAGAATTCTTTCCTGTAATAAGAATCGCCACTGTCACAACCGCGGTAACTAACAGGATATACTCTACTGTGCTTTGACCTTTTTTTCTCATATCGTTTCCTTAAATAATAATAAAGCCTGCCTGCCCGGCAGGCAGGCTTTATTCTTTATGCACCTTCACTTAT
>JBAXBI010000149.1:0-4111 GCA_037142055.1 Candidatus Omnitrophota bacterium
AAAAAGGGGCGAGTAAAAAGCGCCATCATTCATTTATTGGTGGATATTGACCGTTTCTTAGAGGCAAACAGGGCGCTTGGGTATAAAACTACCAACGACGATGCAGCCTTTATAAAGAAATCATTGAGCATCAAACCAGATCGAAGCCTTCAGATGAGTGTTCCTACTATTATTTTCTACGATGCTATGCAGATGGTGCTTGCTAATCGTGTGGATGATGCGATTGCTGAACTTGAAAGAGGAGCAAAGCTGAATCCTACTGCAGAATCTTTTGTTCAAGAAAGAGAGATTCTTATTAAAACCAAAGAGTTTATTGGCTTCTGTCATCAAATTGCCGCTGAGGCAGCAACCTGGGATTCTACTAAACATGAAGCTAAGCTAGAGCAATTACAATCACGTTTGGATCAGGAGACTGAAAAACAAGATGACGCTTTAGATGATAACGAAACCATCCTCAATCTATTAAGACAAACACAAATAGCTTTAAATCGCGTTCAAGTTGGATTTTCGACGGTGCGAAGAACGCTAGAGACTTATCGTCAAAAGGCTGATGCGGTTAAGGAACTCAAGCAAGAAGGGGAATTAAAGGATTTGGAAACAGAGTTTGAGGAAGCCCAGAGGAATTATGCAGAAGCCATCAAACAAGATACTCTTAAGGATCTTTACGAACAAACAAAGCTTGCCATGCAACAAGCTAGAGAACGTTTAAGTTTACATCAGGAACGAAACGCCATACAGCCTCTGCTGGAAGAAATTCAAGATCTGCGTCGAAGAATCAGGGCTAGCCGCACTCCAGAGCAATTAACCCAAGCAGGAACAGATATTGCTGGCTTTACACCTAAGATAGAGGCAATCGGGAATCCGACTCTAAGAGCAGAGGTGGCTGCTTACCAAGAACAGTTTACAACTTTTGTCGACCAAAGACGAAAAGCTTTGAGCGTCACAGGGCATGTGCAAACGAAATTTAATCAAATCAGAGATTTGGTATTGGCTAATCATGTAGGGGGTGTACTTTGGAAGGTTATGAAGAAGGAAAAAGATCAAGAGCCAGAGGATAAACCAACCCCACAAAGCGTTATTAATAAAGTAGCGGATAGTCTTGATCATATATTCACAGAGCATGATTTAAACCGTGAAGATGTTGATGTTGATGTGCCAGAATCTCTTGAGGAGAAGGCAAAGCTGACTAGTCTGCCCTTGCCCCAAGCTTTAAATAGATTAGCTCATTTAGCAACAGAGGAAATCGCTAAAATGGATCATGCCTTTGAAACTGTACGCAGGGCAGCGGCCATGATGGAGAAAGATTTAGATAAATCGGATACAGGGTTGGTTCTTAAAGAATTAGAGCAATCTCGCCTAAGTCCCAAAGCAGGGGCCATATTATCAAGGATCAGGCTGCAGGAGTATCGTAGTTATCTAGAAGCCTATCGAGTTACTATTGAGTTCTTTGAGGATAGAATTGCGATGTTGTTAGAGCAGGAAAAAGAACCCTCCCAGCCGCAACAACAACCTTTTGACCCAACTCCATCACCAAGGAGAGCTCGGCGTCGTGTAGCACGGGGCTTGCAAGAAAAAGACGAACAAGCCCAATGGGAAGCCAAAGAGACAAAAAAACTAAGAGGAACCCATCATAAGGGCGCCAGTGGAGAAGGGAAGATTGTTGAACAAAAAATAAAAGCTCTCGCCCATCAATTCTCGAACTTGATGGCCGCAGGAAATATTGAAGAGGCCCAAGCGGCGTATGTGCAAGCCCATGTTTTACTTGAAGAACATGCGCCAGCGTTGACTCAGACACAGGAAAGGCGTTTAAGAGGCATGTTATCTGATGCTATTGGACACGCAGCTAACTTGGCCGCCGAGCCAGCTGACGAAAATCTCTTAACGAATGAAGACTTAGCTGCAGAACTTGCGGGTAAGACCACAGAGACTGATGAGTCCTTAGCCATCTATCCTTCTCAGTTCTGGGCATTAGTCAGGGCTATCCAAGAAGGGAAGGTTAAAGAGTTCATGCTAGCGCAGGTGACAAGAGAAGAAAAAGAACGTATTCGCGGTTTCTGGGGCGCAGTAATATTTACCTTAAAACATATTTTCTTAATTAAGGTTAAAGGTCAACAGATACAAGTTGAACTTGCCTCGCTAATAGATCTCTTTAGGATTTTCCGCTTAGCTCTCGATACAGATAGCCTCTACTATAGCGATTCAGAATATGGCCTTACGATGGCTATCAATTATCACTTAGCCTATAACCTTTCTCGTCTTGAAAATGGCGGGGCGTTGGCGTTAAGCCCAGACTCTCCAAGACAGCAGTCGATTATTATGTGGCATGTGAATGATTCCGAAGCCTCTCACCAGCAGGCAGCAAGGGATACTGAGGATTATTTTACTCAACAGATGGGATTAAAGGTCGAACAGTTACCACAAGCCCATAGGCCGACCAATATTAGAGTTAAAGACAATTATGAGGGCGTTAAATCGGAAGAACTATTTCCTAGAGACGTTACAGATTTTATAAGTTATTTAGAAGATTTAGTTAAGAAAGGCGTTATTACTCCGCATGGAGGAGCGGCTTGGACCTATCGATGGGCAATGGAAGAAGTTACAGCAGAAAGACTGATAGAAAAAGGAATTACTAATCCTACTCATATCGATTGTCTTATCAAAGCCTGGAATGAAACTCAATCAAAGAAGGCTATAGACAAGTTTCTAAAGTTAAAAAGAGATGGAGATAAGATGACCGTCTGGCTTTGTGGTGGTCTGTATTGGGATTGTTTGTTTAAGTCGTTTAAATATATTGTTGATTTTGCTTTAAGAGAGAATTTATTTATCCATGTCATAATTAATGAAGAAGCCATCAAGCCTACAAAGGACAAAGTTAACGATCACATTAAACCCGAAGAAGTTTATGGTTCTATGCGCGGCACGTATCCGGATCATCTCAAGCAAGTCAAAGCTCCGTATGTCTATACCCTAAACGGGCAAGGGGTAACCGTTCAGGCAGATCCTAAGGTTAAGCTTGATATTTATAAAACGACTAAAATTTTTAAAGAAAAGCTCTCAGAAGCGACGAACGCCAAGAGCTCAGAGGATAAAGGAAAACAGAATTCACCTATTGAAGCCCCAAAGAACACCAGTGTTGTGTCCCAGCTTTTTGGGATGGTGATATTGGGTCTCTTAAGAGGGCGCTTGGTTGTGACATATGGATTTTGCGTCAGGCATGTTGGATTTATCGAGCACAATGGCAGTATTTGTTTGGGCAGATTTTTTCAAAGAACGATTCTTCTATGAAGAAAGCATGTCTTATGGTCTTAGCTATCCCTGTGGGGATTTATTTGGCTGTCGTTTCTTTCTTTAGGCCCGTAGCGTACGTGACTCAACAAAGAGCCAATCAACGCATTGTCCGTCGTATGCATTGGAATTTCCCATCAGGTCATGCGCCGGAGGCCTTGCCACAAGACATTATTGATTCTATCGTCGCTCATGAGAAGGTTCATCTTAAAGACAAAGCTCGGGGTGAGTACAAGGCCTTAAAAGCACAAGCCCAAATGTTTAAACGACGACGTGTTCTTCGTAAAGAATTAAAGAAGCTCTATCAAAGTTATTATCAGCAAAGAATTCCTAAAGGGGTAGCTGAAGTTCTGCTTTCTCCGCTGGCTAATGGACAAGTTAAGATTGATGCCATCGATAGAGTTTTATCCACACTGAAAGACTCGTACTCCCTTAAACCTCAGATGAGTGAGGAATTAGCCAGAGTTATGATTAATTTCCTTATTTTAGTCGATCCTGATCGCGATCCATTGACTATGACGCATCGCAATCGGTATACACCGATGCTTAAATGGATGAAAAACCGTTCAGGTGGTACTGGGGTTGATTGGTCTGTCTGTAGTCCTAATGGTTTAGCGGTTGAGATTGGTCTAGGGTTTAAGCCACATCCCATGATGGAATGGTCGCAAATTTGGAATGGTCAGATGCTGGGCTTAGACTATTCTTTGCCAGAATATCATTTAGCTGTTCGAGGCTACGATAAGCGTACTAATCAACGGGTGACCTTGCATATTTTGTTAAATAAAGTAGGGACTATTTCTAAGAAAGAGTTGAAAGATCTTCTCAT
>JBAXBI010000150.1:0-4091 GCA_037142055.1 Candidatus Omnitrophota bacterium
AAACGGATTGTCCGTATGGACCTTGATGCCTTTGAGGATCGGTGGATTGAATTCAGGGCTTAAATGCACCATCACTCCAGGGGATGGCAAATACAATTCCTGTGCTTGTGCAGGAAACGGCCCCGTTACAGTACTCATAAAAGCCCAAAGGACTGTATATACGATTGACTTAAACCATGTATTATCTGAACTCATGGGGATTCTCATATTTAAAATTAAACAGTATCTTTCCTATATATAAAGTATTCCCTATATACAGGATGATTTCAAGTCTTTGGAAGAGGTTTTGAGGAAGCGCTTTCTCTTAAACTTAGAGAATTATTCCCGTCGGAATATAGCGTAAAAGCTAAATTGAAGGATTAAAAACTACTGAGAGCCACAACATTTCTTGTACTTCTTACCTGACCCACAAGGACATGGATCATTGCGGCCAACCTTAGGACCACTACGTGGCGCTGATACAGGAGCATCTTGTAGAGAGCTCGATTGCAGGGCCGCCTGTGATGGCGATAGAGGTCCCTGTGGAAAATCTCCCCCTGATGATGTGCTTGTCCCACCCGCAGCAGGAGCGCGCATTCCTGTAAACTCTTGATGCACTGCATTCTGAGGGATACTACTAAAAACAGACCTTGGTCTATCTACTTGCACCATAGGTTGCAATTTAAAAATCATTGAGGCAGTTTCTTGACTGATACTCATACACATCATTTGAAAAAGCGAATGCCCTTCCTTTTTATATTCTACTAAAGGATCCCTTTGTCCTAATGCACGCAAACCAATACCATCTTTAAGTTGATCCATCACATATAAATGGTCTTTCCATTTGCTGTCAATGGTATGCAAAAGAACCATGCGCTCCATCTGACGCATCATAGGGGAGGTTATTTGAGATTCCCTTACTTCATAGGCTTTCATAATTTCTTCACCAACAACCGTCTTGACCTCAGCGGCAGGTAAATCTTTAAGCTTGTCTTTGATGGGATTTAAATCAAAATTAAACTTAGCTAAGAACTCAACCGCTAAGGTATCAAAAGAGGCGCGGCCATCTTGGGCTAAAGCAAAATTAGCATCAATCATATCATCCGAATATCCTAAAATATCATCAAGCACGATATCTTTAAGATTTTCACCCTCAAGAATTGAACGACGCAAATTATAAATAACCTCCCGCTGCTTGTTCATCAGGTTATCGTATTCAAGCAATTGCTTACGGATTTCAAAGTTATAGTTTTCAACTCTCTTTTGCGCCACTTCCAGGGCACCAGAGACCATGCGAGATTCAATAACCTGTCCTTCTTCCATGCCAAGCTTATCCATCACAAACATAATCTTATCAGAGGCAAAAAGTCTCATCAGGTCATCTTGCAAAGACACATAAAAACGTGACTCACCAGGATCTCCCTGGCGTCCGCAACGACCGCGCAACTGATTATCAATACGACGAGATTCATGCCGTTCTGTACCAATAACCCTCAAACCTCCCGCCGCTGTCACCTGGTCATGTTCTTTTCTTGTCTGTTCACGAAATTGATCAATAAATTTCTTTAATAACTCTTCTCTGGCCTCATCGGTTGCCTCTTTATTATTTTCTAACACAAGGGCTTGAGCTAAATATTTTGCATTTCCACCTAAGACAATATCCGTACCACGACCGGCCATGTTGGTGGCAATCGTTACCGCTCCTAAGCGACCGGCCTGTGCGATAATCTGCGCTTCTAATTCATGGTATTTAGCATTAAGAACCTGGTGAGGAACACCTTTTTTCTTAAGTAACGATCCAATAAGTTCAGATTTCTCAATGGAAATCGTACCTACCAAGGTTGGTTGGCCGCGCTTATGACAATCTTCAATCTCAGCGACGACTGCGTTATATTTCTCGAGTGCCGTCTTATAAATACAATCTGCATTACTCTTACGCACCAAAGGTCTGTTGGTTGGAATCACAATACAATCGAGATTATAAATTTGTTTAAATTCGTTAGCTTCGGTATAGGCCGTACCGGTCATACCAGAGAGCTTGCTATACATACGGAAATAATTCTGGAAGGTGATCGTCGCCAGTGTCTGATTCTCACGCTCAATCTTGATCCCCTCCTTGGCTTCCACCGCTTGGTGTAACCCATCTGACCAACGACGTCCCGGCATCATACGTCCAGTAAACTCATCGACGATAATGACCTGCCCACCTTTAACAACATATTCCACATCACGTTTGAAGAATTCCTTGGCCTTAAGTGAACATAACACATGGTGCCGGTGCTCGGCTGTCTCGATATCATGCAAATGGGCAACCCCAAACATTTGCGCGGCCTTTTCTTCTCCAGAATCCATCAAGGAAATAGATCTAGCTTTTTCATCAGCTAAATAATCAAAACCAACGCCTAAATTTTCTCCCCGATGTTTAGCTTCAATCTCCTCCGACTCAGTTACCCGTCTTCCTTTGAGCTCTTTAGAAATTTGATACGCTTTATAATATTTATCGGTCGATTCTTCTGCAGGGCCTGAAATAATCAACGGAGTACGGGCTTCATCAACGAGGATACTGTCAACCTCATCGACAATGGCATAGTGATGTCCACGCTGAACCATCTCTTCTTTGGAGGAGACCATGTTATCGCGCAGATAGTCAAACCCAAACTCGTTATTGGTTCCATAGGTAATATCACAGCCATAGGATTGTTGACGCTCACGGGGAGACATATCATGCTGAATACAACCAACACTTAAACCTAAAAATTCATAGACGGGCCCCATCCAATGACGGTCACGGTGAGCCAAATAATCGTTGACGGTAATCACATGCACCCCATCTGCTGTTAAAGCATTCAGATAAGCGGGCAAGGTAGCGACTAATGTTTTACCTTCCCCGGTTGTCATCTCCGCGATTCCGCCTTGATGTAAGACCATGCCACCGACTAATTGCACATCGAAATGCCGCATGTTGAGGATTCTTTTGCCTGTTTCACGCACAACTGCAAAAGCTTCGTTTAGAATCTCATTGAGAGCCTTTTGTTTGACTTCAAAAAGTTCCTTGCTTAAACGCTTAACCTCTAAAGCGCTGTTTTCACGATCCTGACCAGAGACTGCTGCATGGTAATTATCGAGCGCCTTTGTATACTCACTCTTTTTAAAATGAATGGCTTTTTCAATAATCGCTTTAAACTCTAGAGTTTTAGCTTTAAGTTCTCCGTCAGAAAGGGCGCTAATTTTCTGCTCCAATGCACAAATTTCTGCAGCACGAGCCGCAAACTTCTTAACGACCCCTATGGAGGGAAGTGGTGCTTCAGGATTAATATTAACCTGCACCTTAGGCTTTAATTTATCAATAAAGCTTTGGGCAGAAGATACGGCAGAATTACGAAAAAGGAAATCAATCATCGTGACCTCATTTTGCTATTTAAATTTCTTGAGTTTTTTCTTTTAATTTTTTATCTCTATCTTCAGGTTTGGTTCTTAAATACCCTTGAATAAACATTTCCAAATCACCGTCTAATACCTTCTGAGCATTGCCTGTTTCTATTCCAGTACGGTGATCTTTGACCATCAAATAAGGATGCAGGACATAAGAGCGAATCTGACTGCCCCACTCTATTTTCTGCTTATCTCCCGCTTCTTTATTCATAGCGGCTTCTTGTTCACGAATTTTTACTTCATAAAGTCTAGCACGTAAAACCTTCATCGCGTGAACTTTGTTTTGCAATTGAGAGCGTTCTTTTTGACTCTGAGCCACAATTCCCGACGGCAAATGTGTAATGCGCACGGCGGAATCCGTTGTGTTAACACTTTGTCCTCCAGGTCCTGAAGCACGAAAGACATCAATACGCAAATCACCTGGATCTATCGCTATGTCAATATCATCATCCACCTCAGGAATTAATTCAACTGAGGCAAACGATGTATGCCGGCGTTTATTAGAATCAAAGGGAGAAATCCTAACTAACCGATGCACTCCTTTTTCAGATTTCAAATAGCCGTAGGCTTTATCCCCTGCAATTCGCATCGTCACGTTCTTAATACCCGCTTCATCACCATGCAAAATATCTATAACCTCACAAGTATACCCTTTTTGATCAGCAAAGCGGGAATACATA
>JBAXBI010000151.1:0-4089 GCA_037142055.1 Candidatus Omnitrophota bacterium
CACGTTTAATACCATCAATCAAAGATTCACGACAACCATAAAGATTATCAAACTTTGATTTTGTAACTGAATCGTTGACGTTAATGGCTGGAACCTTAAGCTTGCCCTTTTGCATCATTTCATATAACCGATGCACACCAGTGGTTGTTTCTTCTGAAAGACCACGGATATTCTTTAATAACAGAGGATATTTTTCATGAACCATAATAGTTAGATCCCCACCATCATCAAGAAGCATGTTAGGGCCCTTACCATCCGGCCAAACAATTGTCTGTTCTACACACCAATCGTATTCAACTAAAGATTCACCCTTCCAAGCAAATACTGGAATACCAACAGCTGCAATAGCTGCAGCGGCATGATATTGGGTGGAGAAGATATTGCATGATGACCAACGAACCTGAGCTCCTAAATGAATCAAAGTCTCAATTAAGACAGCTGTTTCAATGGTCATATGAATACAGCCAGCAATACGAGCTCCCTTTAACGGCTTTTTGGAGCCAAAATCACGACGAAGAGCCATAAGACCAGGCATCTCCGTTTGAGCTATTGTGATTTCCTTACGTCCCCATTCAGCCAATGACATATCTTTAACTTTAAAATCAGAAAAAGATACGATATTATTTGTTACATTTTTTCTAGAATTCTTAAGCAAAGCTGCTGTAGCCATATTAAACTTCCTTTTTTAGAATTTGTGCTTTATCAGTTTTCTCCCAAGTAAACCCTGGACGCCCAAAATGACCATAAGCTGCAGTCTTTAAATAAATGGGTTTGCGTAAATCTAAGGTTTCAATAATTCCTCTTGGAGACAAATCAAAATGTTTACGGACTAATTCTACTAAACGCTGTTCGGAAATCACCCCTGTCCCATAGGTATCGACCATCACTGATACTGGTTGAGGATAACCGATTGCATAACCGACTTGTAGTAAACATCTCTTGGCTAAACCAGCCGCCACGATATTCTTAGCAATATAACGGGTCATGTAAGCTGCAGAACGATCCACCTTGGTCGGATCCTTACCAGAAAAAGCACCGCCACCATGGGGCACTGCACCACCATAGGTATCAACGATAATTTTTCGACCAGTAACACCAGTATCCGATTGAGGGCCACCAACAACGAACTTCCCCGTTTCATTGACAAAGAATTTTGTTTTCTTATCAATCATTTTACCTACAATTGGAATGGCTATGGTATCAATGATTTGTTTCTTTGCTTTCTCCGTAATTTTTTTACCGGTCTTATCCAGAATTTCTTCTGTATGTTGGCAAGCCAAAACAACAGCATCTACACGCAAAGGTTTATTATCTTCATATTCAACGGTAACCTGTGACTTACAATCAGGTCCCAGATATTTTAAAATCCCTGTTTTTCGGACCACTTCAACACGTTCAACTAAATGATGCGCTAACATAATTGGTAACGGCATCAATTCTTTAGTCTCATCACAAGCATAACCAAACATGATTCCTTGATCCCCAGCGCCACCTGTATCAACACCTTGGGAAATGTCCGGTGATTGCTTGTTAATTGCATTTAGAATTGCACAAACGTTAGCATCAAATCCATATTTAGGATGGTTATAACCTATTTCCAAAAGCACATTACGCACTAATTTATGTACATCAACATAGGTTGTAGTGGTAATTTCTCCACCGACAATAACCTGCCCCATGGAACAAAAAGTTTCGCAAGCAACACGACCCTTAGGGTCATCTTTTAAGACAGCATCTAAGACAGCATCAGATATTTGATCACACACCTTATCAGGATGCCCATTACCTACAGATTCTGAAGTAAATAAATAACGTCCTTTCACAACTACCACCTTTCATTAATGATTATTAAAAGAATTAACGAAAATGTTTCTGAGCTTCATTAAGAGATTCAACACTTCCGATATCATACCATTTCCCATTAAATTGAAAACCATAAACATCTTTCTTTAAAGAGAGCCATTGGATATAACTTCCTGCAGCATCAACTGCTGTAGATTGACTTAAATACTCCTTCAAAAAACTTAATGTTTTTCTGGGGAAATAATATAAACACATAGTAATTAAACTAGATTTAGGCTCCTTAGGCTTTTCTTCAAACGAAACTACTCTATTATTATCATCCAAAGCAATGACTCCAAATTTACTGGCAGCCTTCCTATCATGGATATCATAAACCCCTATAGAAATAGCAGGTTCTTTCTTTAAAGCTGAATTCATAAACTCTTGGAAACTTTGATCAAATAAATTATCCCCCCCAACAATAAGCCAATCATCTAATTCCTTTTCCTTCTCCCAAACAAAATTGATATCTCCAACTGAACCAAGTCTCTGTTCTGGCGAATCTGTGCCATCATTAACCACTCGAACCTTAACGTCTTTATGAGTTAGAGCCCATTCCTGAAAATTTGAAAAGAATTTATTGTTTGTCACTACCACAACCTCTGTTAAAGATGGGATTCCTTTTAAACTTAAAACAATGTAATCGATTAAAGGGCGATCATTAACAGGTATCAATGGTTTTGGTGTATCTTTGATAACTAAAGATAAACGTGTACCATATCCTGCTGCCAAAATTAATGCTTTCATAAAACTCCTAACTTTTTCATTTGTAATGAAACAAACTCTTCTACTTCCTGCCCCGTTGGCAACTGCATAGCTTCCCTACAAATACGCTGAACATCATTTAAGCGAACAGAACGAATCATTTTCTTAACTGTTAATATACTAGAAGATGACATGCTCAATTCATCAATCCCCATACCAATAAGCAATAAAGCCATCAAAGAATCGGATGCCATTTCTCCACAAAGACCAACATGTATCCCTTCACTGTGAGCTGCATCTACAGTTTTTTGAATCATGCGTAGAACCCCAGGATGTGAGGGCTCATATAGGTGAGCTGTTTTTTCATTGGTACGATCTACCGCTAAGGTATACTGAATTAAATCATTTGTACCTATGCTAAAAAAATCTGTTTCTTTAGCTAAAGTATCCGCTGTCATTACAGCTGAAGGAACTTCAATCATAATTCCTACTTTTATAAAAGTATCAAAAGGAATCTTTTCTTCATATAAATTACGTTTCACTTCATCTAAAATAGCATTAGCTTGTCTTAATTCACCAATACCAGAAATCATAGGATACATCATTTGAACCCTACCATGCATCGAAGCACGAAGAATTGCACGCAATTGAGTTTTAAATATATCTGGTCTCTCCAAACAAAAACGTATGGCCCTCGAACTTAAAAACGGAGACATGTCCTTAGGAGTTTGAACACTCGAAAGAAACTTATCTCCTCCAATGTCTAAAGTCCGAATGGTTACCAGATAAGGATTAACAGCCTCAACTACTTGCTTATAAGCTTGATACTGCTCTTCTTCAGACGGTAAATCTAATCGATTCATATACAGGAATTCAGTACGGTAAAGACCAACACCTTCAGCTCCATATTTCATTGCCGTTGGAATTTCATTAAATAATTCAAGATTAGCCAACAATGAAATCTTTTTACCATCAAGTGTTTGAGCAGGCAAATCTTTAATATCATCCAATTTTTCCTTGGAAGCATAAATTTGAATTTGCTCTTTAACATACAATTCTTTTGTTGATTGATTGGGATTAATGATCAGAAGACCTTTTTGACCATCAATAATTAAGAAATCACCATTATTAACTCGCAATGTAGCATCTTTTAATCCAACAACAGCTGGAACACCCAAAGATTTTGCAATAATCGCTGTATGAGAAGTTCGACCGCCGATATCTGTGATAAAGGCTATGATTTTTTTATTATAAAGACTAACAGCATCCGAAGGAGAAAGATCATGCGCAACAATAACCAGATCGCCTTGTAAATTAACCAAATCATGTAGTTTACTTTCATCCATCAAATATTTAAGCACTCTTTTAGCAATATCATTAACATCAGAAGCTCTTTCCCTTAAATACTCATCAGGTATTTCTGAAAACATTTTCATATACTTCTTAATAACTTTAGAAAAAACATACTCAGCTGCATTCTTATTATGACGAATACCTGTACTAACTTGATCAATAAGAGTTGGATCTTCCAGAACTAAAAGA
>JBAXBI010000152.1:0-4076 GCA_037142055.1 Candidatus Omnitrophota bacterium
GATAAGGACTATAAAAGAGCATCAGAACTTTGAGATTTTTTTTCATGTGCGCTTTAGTTTTCCTCGATACCAACCTGTGTGAACATAATTCATAACTAAACTTGTTACATATACTGAAAGCTGCATCAGACTATTGACTGGATCATCGCTTACAATCATATTCAATTGTTTAGCCCGTAAACTGATGTTTTTCAACAAATCACTAATCATATATTTACGTTCCCCCGTACATCGGTCAACACTATTTAAAAGATTTTTACTATACTTACGTATCAAGCTCTCAGCACTCATCAAACTCTTCTTCTTACGTTTGTCCTTATTAAAGGCCACCCATTCTTCTGGATTAAGACTTTTAAAGATCTTATTCAACTGCACATCATGAAATTCAAGAAATTCTTCCTGCTCATGAGCTCTTTTTCGACGATAATAATTTTCTAATGTGATCGTTAATTTCTTCTGACTCCAAAGCTTTTGCCATTTCTTTTTTAAAGGAGCCTGCCCCTTGATTTCATTCATCAAACGATCAACAAACTGTAATTTCTCAAGAGCCTTCCATCCTTGATAAGTCTGCGGCCAGTTAGAATTAGGCGTCAGCCAAACCGCAAAGGTTTCAACAAAATCCTCATCTGGATGATACTGAGCATAAAACCCGTCTAAATGTCTCACATAACTTCTACTGTAAGGCTTAAATTTGTACGTTTCTCCGTATACTTCTTCAGAAGAACCGAAAACTTTTTTCCACTCACGACGTTTGTGTAAGTCGTACGCATAAGAAAAGGCATGTCCTGCTTCATGACGCAACAGCTGCATGCACCAGGATTTCCCTTCACCTTCAGCTTCCAACATCATCTTATGCTCAAGCTTGATTAAACTAGGATGGGACAAATAAAAAGGAATGCCGACCACTGCTTCCCCTTCAGGGGTAAGCCATTCATCGGCCAAATAACATTCAGGGGAAAACACTAAGCCTTTAGCGCTAAGTTCACGATAAAGCTCATCAACACACTCTTTGAGCCACGAACCTTCAATGGCAATAGGCAGATCACATAGCCTTGTCTTTAAAAGATCTCCTTCAGAAACACTATTTAAATCAATCATAAATATTTTTCTTCAAGCTTTTTAAGCAACTCTTCTGCTTCATCTACAATATCTGCCTCAATCAACTTAAGAGTATCCATATCTTTCTTAAAACTCTTCAAGGCATTTAAAAACCTTTTAACGCTCGCCTGATGCCGATTCTCACGTTCTTCATCTGGGTCAACTTGTTTACGTTCTTTAATCATCGCCGTTAAATCTTTTTTAACTAAAGCAGCGTCTTTGCCCTTTTCAAATATATCTTTTCGCAACTTCGCATAATCTTCCTTGTTTAACTCATTACGTCGACGAGCTAAACGCAACACATCTAAGCCTTCATACCCTGGAACAACTGAAGCTTCTCTGGCTTCGCTAAATTCCTTCTTTAAATAGGCAGGTTCTTGCTGCTCAACAAAAAAATAGGTTTTAACAAGTTTAAGCGCCAAAGGTTTCTTTAGGCCTAGTTCTCTGATGACGTAATCTTCAAATTTTTCGAAACCCCAAGCATAGTACAATTTATCTCGCCAAACACTATATAGCCCTTGGCCTAAATGCACCCAAGAAACCTTGAAATCTTTAGCATATTCCGTTAATTCTAAACGCAAAGCCTCAGCACTAAGATTATCTTTCTTCTTTTCAATAGGTTGTTGGGGGAAATTCATCATTAACCTTTCTTTCTATTTTTTGAATAAATCCAAATTACCACAATATTAAAAATTGCAAACAAAGATTAAACCACTACAGCCATTTCAATAACAGTTTGCAAAGTGAAATTGACTACGTGATTACTACTTAATCCTAATATAAAAATAAAGATACCAACCAAACCTAACCCACAGGCAGTCAAAAGAATGAAAACGAAGACAACATTCTTCCTAGATGATTTCTCTTGAATTTGAGCAGTCACAAGGGATTGATTTTAATGCAGAAAGCTTATTCTTTCAAGTAAGACTTAAGAAGCTTCCAAGTTTTACGACCCAAGACACCATCCGATGTTAAATGATGAGCTTTTTGAAATTCTACGATCGCCGATTTGGTTCCTGCCCCTATCTTACCATCAATCTTGCCAGTATAGACTCCAGCATTCTTTAAGGCAGTCTGGATATCATCAATACTTGCATTAACTCGAATAATTTCATCTAAAGATACTTTTTTAGAAGAAGCTTTTGAAGAAGAATTTGAATCTGATGAAGCAATATTCTCGGCTGAGGTGTCAGAAAATTCTTTGGTTGTGACTTTACCTGAAAGGTCTTTAACTTGATATTGAAGATCCACTATTTCAGAGTCCTTTTGCTCAACTTTCTTCTCGAGCTCAGACACACGCGTTTGAAGTTGTTCCTGAGAATTCTTTGCTCCAGTGGTTGCGCATCCGGTTATTACTCCTAAAAAAACGATACCTAATAAAAGACGAAAGATCACAATGCCCTCCTTGATAAAAATTAAATTTTTTAGATGTTTTTTATTCTAGCACAAACCGTTTACAAAACCAGTGTAAAAGAAATTACTTAATTTAAAAGAATGTTTTATAAAACTATCCCCGCTTCTTTAATATCAATTTCCAACGACTTTAATGTCAACGAAATATCACTTAAAAAAAACAATAACGAAGAAATTAAACTAAATAACCCTGTGATAAAACACAAATTAACCCATACAATCAAAGACAAATTAAAAAGACTGCTCAGAAACAATAAAAGGATAACTGAAGCAATAGCCCCCAAACTCATAACATTACAAGCAATGGCATTACGCAACAAAAGACTACGTCGGTAATATATTTTAATCTGTTTACGATAAACATCACTTTGCGGCCCCGGATTATTTTTAACCTGGGAACATAAATGTCTAGCACGGTCAATAGGCCGAGGAAGGCGATTAGCTAAAGCTAATAATAAAAGTCCTGCCCCTGAAATAAGAACACAAGGAGCAACAGAAGATTGTAAAATTGTAACCAGCTGACTATTAGTCATTCGTTATGATCACCCTTTAAATATTATCTATGAATTTCTTAGAGGCGAGTCCATTACACCATCACAAAAACTAACAACCATTACCGTTAGTTACGCAGTAATCATCGGGATCCTTAGTAACAACCCCCCCACTACCAATTCCCAAAGCACCACTTGTATAGGCTCCATCAATCCCCATACATCCTATAACATAAAATCTCGAATTAGCCGATAAAACATAGTTATACTCAGTAGTCCCTCCCGCACCCCAAGGGTCATAAATTGGCGCAGCAACAATCAGAGGAACATCTCCTGTTAAAAAGAACGATATGCCTACAGTGCTAGGAGGAAATGCCTTTAAGGTTCCGGCTGGAGGAGTTATATAATACGACTCTACCGCAGCCTGCAGCGTTTGCAACTCCCCCCTAGCCTTTGCGATATTAGCATTATCTTGCATCGCTCTAAAACGTGGTATAGCCAGCCCAATAAGGATAATTAAAACTGCAATAATCACTAATATTTCTATAATTGTAAAACCTTTTTTATTTATTATCATAGAATTTAAGATTAAAGAATCCCGTTAACAATTCCCGTTTTATATACGCTAAACATCTTCCCTAACCAGCCGTTATCTAAAGCCGGTTCGTAGCCGCTTAAGCTCCAAAGGGTAACTGTGGATTGTACCATCCCAAAAAAAACAACCCCTGCCACATCAACCTCAAGATCTTGACGAAAATCACCGCTGTGTTTGCCTTGTGACAATATAGATTCAATGATCTTAAAATACTTATCTAATACATTCTTCATCTTTTCACGTAAAGATTTATCATTAATATTAAGCGTTTCATTGATAATGATAAATGAAGTGCCTCGACGCTGTTCAGTATATTGAAAATGCGCAAAGAAAATATTCTCAAGCTTCTCTATCGGATTTTTGTCTTGACTGGCCACTTGAGAAATCACACCTATAAGAGTTTGTTCAATATCCTCAATCAATAGACTTAAGATATCTTTCTTACTCCTAAAATGTCGATAAAGCGCCCCATCGGTAAC
>JBAXBI010000153.1:0-4036 GCA_037142055.1 Candidatus Omnitrophota bacterium
CCAATCCCTCGTCCCCGCGCGTGCCCACGGCCCTGGTCAACCTGGGCCTTTTGCACCTCAAATCCGGCAACCTGCCCGAGGCCTCGGCCTATTTCGGCCTGCTGAAAAGCAACAACCCCAAGGACCAGAACGTCCCCTTTGTCAGCTACTACTGGGGCGACTACCATTTCGAGCGCGGGGAGTGGCAGAAGGCCGCGGACTTCTACCAGGACCTGGTCCAGAACTACCCGAGCGAACCATCAACAAATTTGAACCTAAGGAGGCCAGTTGCGCCTGAATCGATTCCTGTGCCCCACGGCCTAAAGCTAACATAGCAATGACAGCAGCTACACCAATTAAAATTCCCAAAATGGATAATAAAGAACGTAATTTATTAGAAAGCATCGCATAAACCGCCTGCTTTAAAGAATCTAGCCATTTACCCGCATCATAGATAGAGGAGGTCACCTTATCTAAGAAACCCCAATCCGTTGTCGGCGTATTTTGAGCAATCTTTACTCCTTGAGGCTTTTGTAACACATCAGAGATAACATTACCGTCTTTCATCTCAATAATCCGAGTAGCATAAAGGGCCATGTCCTTCTCATGGGTTACCATCACAATGGTCTTCCCCTCGTCATTGAGTTTCTTTAAGATCGACATGATTTCTAATTTACTTTTACTATCTAGATTTCCCGTTGGCTCATCAGCCATCAAAAGCATCGGTTCATTCACTAAAGACCGGGCAATGGCTACCCTCTGTTGCTGACCGCCTGAGAGCTCATTAGGCTTATGCTCAATGCGATCCTCTAATCCAACAGCCTGCAATTTTTCTTTAGATTTATCTAGATTATGAATACCAGCGTACACCAGCGGCAGGCCAGCGTTTTCAAGTGCTGTCATTCGCGGTAATAGGTGGAATTGCTGAAAAACGAAACCTATCAGCCTATTACGGACAATCGCCATTTGTTCGTCGGTTAACTTCGTGACATCATAACCGGCTAACTTGTAGATTCCTCCTTCAGGCCTATCTAAAAGTCCAAGGATATGCATGAGGGTGGATTTACCAGAACCAGAAGCCCCCATAATCGCCACAAATTCCCCAGCATTAATCGTCAAGGAAACATCATTGACGGCTTGGACAGTTTGGGTTCCGATCGTATAGGTTTTGCGAATATTCTTTAGTTCTATCATACACTTGTTTACCAAATAAGTGTTTTTGCGAGCGACTGCAAGGAGCGAAGCAATCTTTTAAAAAGGATCGCTTCCTCTCCGCCAAAAAGTGTGGCGGAGCCTCGCAATGACACGTTTCTATCGCCCACCACCACCTGCTGGCCTGCTGGGTGCAAAGGGATTACCTCCGGCTTTAGTCTTTTTCAAAGAAAATTTCTTAGACTTCACCAGGACATCATCGTTTTCTTTTAAACCACTGACAATTTCCGTCTTCTTATCATCACTAATGCCAGTCTGAACCTCCTGCATAACAGCAGCGGCTTTCTCTGAAGGCTTAATCCAAACAAAACTTTGATCATCTTTCTTTTCAATGGCTAAAATGGGTAAAAGCAAAACATTGGTCTTACGCTGAACGATAAAATCTACATTAGCATTCATACCAGAGCGAAAGAATGCTGGAATTTCTTTAGGAAGCAAATCCACATTATAAATAGTTACGTTATTGACGGTAGTTGACTCATAATAGATATGATCAACAGCTGCATTAATCTTTGCATCAGGATAAGCATTTAGAGAAATCACTGCATCCTGGTTAAGTTTTATTTTTCCAATATCTGTTTCATCAATCTGAGCGCGAACAATTAAATGATCAGAAAGAACAACAACAGCATCGGTCGCTGTCACTGTTTGACCCGGCTGAGTGGTTGCCACAATCACTTGAGCATCAATAGGAGCTAGCAGAGGAATAGGTTTATACACATCAAGCCATTTCTTATACTCTTCTTGTCCCTCCCCTCGGGCAGAATCCAAAATGGCAGCACGGTCTGTTGAACTCATCCATGCCAAAACTTGTCCTGCTTTAACCATATCCCCTTCTTTAACGAGAACTTGTTCAACCCTTCCGTTAACCGGAGGTTTAATCTCCAGACGATTTTTAGGAAGAACCATCGCAGTTGTAGTGATAACCGTCTGTATGGCGCCGTAACGAGGATGAATAATCTTTTGCTCAGCTTGGGCCACGGCAGATTTGTTCTTTAAAATAAATAGACCTCCCCCTACGGCCGCTAGAATCACAACAATTCCTATGACAATCGGTTTATTAATTCGCATATTCTAATGTCCTTCCTTGAGCTTCGATCCAATTAGCTTCAGCTAACAAAGCGTTAGCCTGCGTGTTTAGAAATGCTTTCTTTGTACTTACTAAATTATCCTCAATAATAGTCCAATTATCAAAGGTAAGAAGTCCAACAGAATACTGCTTCTTAGCAATATCAGCACGTTCCTGATTTGCATCTAAGAATTTCTTTTGCACATCGACCTGTTCAATAGCATCAGAAAGACTTGCCCACGATTGCTCTAAAGCCAATACAAGAGCGTCTCTTAAACTGCGCTCTTGGGCTTCAAAACTACGTAAGGCGCTTTTGTCTTTATCCAACTGGGCCGCCCTTGCGCCTCCCTCTAACAGAGGCCAAGTTAGCTTTAACCCCACATTCGTATCCGCGACAGAAGGTGGCCAACGATCGTCAGTTTTCCCAACCCCACCTAATAATGAAACAGAAGGTCCAAAGCCAGATAGATCAGATTTGACATTAAAAGAAGAAGAATTCTTTTGAGCAATTAACTGTAATAACTGAGGATTAGTATCCACTAAGATATCAAAATTGGGCGTTTGTTGATAATTGGCTCCGATATCGAAACTTCCCTTGATGGAGATAGGTTCAATTGATTTGGAACCCACCTCTTTAAGCAAATTTCTTTGTGCTACTTGTAAGCCCCGATCGGCTTGATGAATCTCAAATTCTGCTTCAGCAAGATTAGCCTGAGCGGTCATCAACGCCCCTTTGTGTTCCATCCCTGAATTGTAAGACTTAGTAATCAAATCTAAGTTTTGCTTTCGAATATCATAAATTTGTTTCGTTAATTGTATAAGTTCCTGGGCTTTTAATAAATTAACAAAAGCACTTCTTAATCGTAGCCGTACTTGAGAGGAAACGTATTGAAAGTTCCACTGAGAAGCTTTGACATTTTCAGCTGAAGCTTTAACGCTATTGATTGTCTTGAAACTATCAAACAAGAGCTGAGAACCTGACAAACCGTAAGCATAGGTCGTTGAATTGAGTTTAGAACCAGCTCCCGATGCTTGGGCCTTAACTTGCGTTACACTTAAACTCGCCTGAGCTTGTGGTAAAAGAGCGCTTGTTGCAATCGCTTGGCTATCTTTTGATTGACGAATACTTTCTTTGGCAGAGACTACATCAGGATGATTTTGGGAAGCTAGGCTTAGACAATCAAGCCAAGTTAAATTCTCCTGAGCCCACAGGGGTTGGCAAAGGAACGATATAAAAAGAAATATGGCAAAACTATTTAAATTCTTCATTTTTTAGAGGCCTATCCCCTTCAGAGCCACCTTCATCAGGTCCATGCCCCTTAGATTTATGTTCCTCCATAATAGAAATAAACTTATTAAACTGCTCAGGAGTCAAAATCTTCCTAACTTCAAGAATAGAATTAAGCCTTTGATCCATCATCTGTGAATGAACGACCTTTAATTGCGATTGGATGCCATTAATTCTATTAATATCTAAATTAGGCTTCATTAGTTCTTGACGCATCTCTTCTTTCTTAGTTTTCATTTGTTCAAAGATAAACTTCATTTGTTCTTTTTGTTTTTGTTTATTTGCCTCAATCTGGGTCTTCTGAGTGTCACTTAGATTCAGTTGAGCAAAAATCTTCTGAATCCTCTTCTGCATATGTTCCTGTCCCGTCTTTGGTAGAACAGGCTTATCCACCGTAACTTGCTCTGCATAAACAAAAGATAAAGTAAAACAACTGATTAAAAACACTTTCAAAACAATCTGCTTAATATTCTTCATACAATTCTCCT
>JBAXBI010000154.1:0-4027 GCA_037142055.1 Candidatus Omnitrophota bacterium
ACAGGAATATTCTGATAGACTATTTGACCAAACATTTCAACAGGAATAGGGGCTGTCCCATTGCTACCAGCACCCACTGTATAAACCTTAACCCCCATAGCCTTGGCCATTTTCCCTGCCGCAAGCGGATCAATCCTTCCGGCATTATTCCCTCCATCTGTTAAGAGAATAATTATCCTCGACTTAGCACGACTTTCCTTGAGCCTTAAAAGACTTTGAGCTATTCCTGAACCAATGGCGGTTTGGTCTTGAATAACTCCTAAACGCACTTGAGCTAGGTTTTCTTTAAGCCAATGATAATCCGTAGTTAAAGGGCATACGGTGTAGGCTCTTGAACCAAAAACAACTAAACCCATCCGATCGCTTTGTCGTTTATCTATGAACTCTTTAACTACCGATTTTATAATCTCCACACGGCTGATACGTCGCCCATTAACCACATAATCTTCTGCCGCCATACTGCCGGAGATATCTAACGTTAAAACAATATCAATCCCCTCTGAGTAAATAACGGCATGGTCTAAAACCTTACGTGGCGAAGCCAAGGCGATAATAAGCAGAATAAGCGCAAGCCACCTTAAGTACTGAGGAAAATGACAAGCCTTTTCCTTCCAACTACCCGGCGCCCCTTCAAAAATAGATGTAGAGGGGAATTGAAAAGAAGAGCTTCTGAATCGTAGCCGCCAGAAATAAAAAATTACAACTAGGACCGGTAGCAACAATAATATAAAAGGATATTTAAATTCCATGAGTTTGATCTATCAATTGTTTAACTAAATCAAAGCTTTTCTGGGCGTCATAGGCTGTTGGTTGATGTTTAGCAAATTTAACCATATCGCAAATAAACAAAAATTCCTTCAAAGTATTCTGCTGATCACTGTTAAGGGCAGGGGAGGTCTTAAGCTTCTCCAAGAACTCTTCCGTTGTCATTTCTGGCGCTCGAAGAAGGAATCTTTCTTCCAAATAATGACGTGCGATATCAGAGAGCTCAATATAGAAACTCTTAAAATCTCCCGCCTCAATAAGCTTTTCTTTACAAAGACTCTCTAGACGCTGATAAGCGCTCACCCATGCTGGAATAACAGGAACATCGATTTTCTTCTGCTTGTGAGACCGTTTCTTCCACCAAAGAAATAACCATGTTAATACGGCCAAAATAAAAATAACAGCCAAAGCAATCCAAAACCAAAACAAAGGATTAGGCAAATCAATCGGTGGTTTAATATCTTTGATCTCATTGTTCATAATCACATATGTCCGCTTAAAATCATTTATTATTAGACCGTGTCATTGCGAGGAGGGCTATAGCCCGACGAAGCAATCTCTTAAAAGATTGCTTCGCTTCGCTCGCAATGACACTTGTTAACATGAAACTAATCCTAAAATATTACTGACGATCCCTAAAGTTTAACCGAACACCCGTGATTCATATTCTTCGTCTTCGCCCAGCAAAGAAAGATACTAGTGCTGAAATGTAAGGTTCATTAGTCATTAAATCAATATGATCAATCCCCGAAAGGCCAAAAAGGCGATTCCTAGCTTCAAGTCGTTGTTGAGCTTTTTGCTGGTACCAATCCCTAAAATTCCAATCCGTAGTATCAATAACCTTTAATTGTCCATCCTCAGCATCACTAACTTGAATGACCCCGCATTCAGGCAAAACACTCTCCCGAGGATCGTTTAGAGTAATAGCAATGACATCGTGGTATCTATTCGCTAAATTAAGAGACTTCTGCAGATTATTTTGCAAGAAATCAGAAATAAGAAATCCTACACACCGACGTCTAGCCACACGAATAAAATATTCTAATGCCAAGGGAATATTGGTCCCCTTCCCCTTTGGCTTAAAATAGAGCACTTCCCGAATTACTCTTAATACATGCGACTGCCCCTTGCGTGGGGCAATAAAAAGCTCCACTTGATCTGTAAAAATTAGAAGCCCTACTTTATCGTTGTTTCGAATGGCCGCAAAAGCCAAGACAGCGGCTAATTCAGCAGCCAATTGATTCTTAAGAACTCCAGAGGAAGCAAAATGACCTGAAGCTGAGGCATCCACTAAAATCATCACTGAAAGCTCACGCTCCTCAACGTACTCTTTAACATAAACCTTGCCTGTCCGAGCGGTAACGTTCCAATCAATGGTTCGGATATCATCACCTATTTGATATTCTCGCACCTGGTCAAATTCCATCCCTCTGCCTTTAAAAGCACTATGATAGGCTCCAGCAAAGAAATCATTAACTAGACGAGAGGTGGTGATTTCAATACGACGAACTTTTTCTAAGATTTCCTTGGGAATCATACCTTACCTATATTAGGGAACTTCGACTTCATCAAAAATCCGCTTAATTAAATCTTCTGAAGTCTTCCCTTCTGCTTCAGCCTCGTAACTGATAATCAAACGATGGCGTAAGACATCCATTCCAATGGTTTTCACATCCTGAGGGCTCACAAAACCACGACCTTGAATGAACGCATGCGCTTTACTGGCAATACTTAAGAAAATTGTCGCCCGAGGACTTGCAGGATATTGAATAAGCATCTTTAATTCTTTTAGTTTATAATTCTCTGGTTTACGGGTAGCTTCAACAATATCGACGATATATTGCTCAATTTTCTCATCCATATACACTTCATCGACAACCCCGCGAAGACGTATGATATCCTCTGGAGTTAATACAGGCTGCACATTAAAATTATTATTTGTTAAGCCCATGCGACGTAAAATCTTAAGCTCTTCCTCTTTTGTAGGATAAGTAACCTTAACTTTAAGCATAAAACGATCTACTTGTGCCTCTGGCAAAGGATAGGTTCCCTCCTGCTCAATGGGGTTTTGAGTCGCTAAAACTAAAAATGGATCGTCGAGTTTTAAAGTTTGCTCTCCAATGGTAACTTGTCGCTCCTGCATAGCTTCCAAAAGAGCACTTTGCACTTTAGCCGGCGCTCGGTTGATTTCATCCGCCAAAATGATACTAGCAAAAATGGGGCCTTTCTTAATATTAAAATTGCCAGTACGCTGATCATAAATAAGCGTTCCTATTAAATCTGCCGGTAACATATCCGGCGTAAACTGGATACGTTGAAATTTGGCTTGTATAGTCTGGGCCAACGTTCTAACGGCTGTTGTTTTAGCCAATCCAGGAACTCCTTCTAGCAGAATATGACCATTACCTAAAATCCCGATTAAAAGCCTATCGATCATTGAGCTCTGGCCAATAAGAACCTTTGCCATCTGAAGACGAACAGCTTCAAGAACAGCAGATTCTTTCTTAACCTTCTCATTGATGAGGCTCACACTTTGACTAATCATCTCGTGCCCCCTAAGTTATAAATTATATTAAATCTGAAATGAAACACACATACGACGGTCTGCAGAATAATGCAAATTACTTATTTTAGTCTTTTATAAAACTTACTAAGCTCTCGATTGGCATTTAAAAGATTTGCTTATCGAGAGCTTAGGACAACCAAATATTTCAACCTGATTAATTGGTAACGCTATTAACTTGAGGCTGAGTTGTTTTTTCTTTTTCTGAGGTTGTTTCAGAAGACTTCTTGTGTTTTTTATGCTTCTTGGTCGTCACCCCAGCCTTCTTGTTATGAGGATGATCTTTTTTAGCCTTATTGTGCTTCTTTTCAACCTTGCTTGGCTCATTAGAGACAGGCTGGTCTGAATTTGTTTGAACTGGAGCGGCTGGCACAGTTTGAGCCATACTTGTTCCCACAAAACTCAAACAAATCACCCCGCAAATGATAAAACTAACAACATTCTTTTTCATACTACTCCCCTTTCTTAAATTAACTTCAAAATTTGCATTATTGTATTCTAAATAAAAAACTAAAGCAAACAGATAAAAAGATAAAAAGATTTCTAACCCGTACTTTTCATCCCTGAAGCGATCCCATTTACCGTCAACAATAGGATTTCATCAATAGCTAATCGTTTAGCATCAGAGGCTTCAGGTAAAAGATTTTTCTTCTCCTGTAAGAATCTCAACTGTAGATAGTTTAACGGGTCAACATAAGG
>JBAXBI010000155.1:0-3995 GCA_037142055.1 Candidatus Omnitrophota bacterium
TAAGCAGTGTGGCTTCAGGCATTTGGCAGGTTCGCCTGGCGTCAACGACTAGCCGCCAGTTTTTGAAGTGAACCGTCCGACGACAACCGTTTGCGTTTTTCGCTTAGGTTGTCGTGGACGCGAACCCTGAGGATAACTTAAATAGAAAATAAGGAGTAGGTATGAGAATAGCACTCTTATTTTTTTTCCTATTAAGCATCTCGGCTGTTTCTCTAGCAGATAATAGCGACTACATTATAGAGCCAGGGGTTCGTGTAGGGCCGATTACAGCACTTACTACAGAAGAAGAATTAGTTAACATTTTTGGCCAGTCTAATGTAATTACTTCAAACCTTCATGCTGGTGAGGTTGTATATAAGGGAACAATTCTTTTTCCAGATGATCCAAAGAAGAAATTAACAATATCGTGGAAGGATAGTAATCCAAACCGAAATCCGGCCTCTATAAGTATTGAAGGGGATATTAGCAGGTGGGCGACCCGTGACGGTGTTACTTTAGGAACCGCGCTTGAGGATATTGTTCGCCTTAATGGAGGAGTAATTGAGTTAAATAATGAAGGTGATTCATGGGATTTTTGGGGGTTCTATATCCATGATATTAAAGGAGGCGTTCTTAAAAATTTAGCGGGTAAAGGTTTATTTGTGAAGTTAGGCCCTAAATTTAGTTGGCCATGGGAAAAGAAAGATAGGCCCGATTTCTGGGAGGAGCGGGGTAAGAACGGAACCATTTTATCTGATCATCCGGGTTTTAGAAAGACACATTATCATGTGGAATATATGAGCGTTAATTTTGATTCTAGAAATTGAGCCGAGCGCAGTGCCCTTTTAAAGCAAACTGTTACCCTAGTGATATTTGCCAGCGTTAGATAACGTAGTCGTAATAAGGTTCTGAGTTTGTTAGTTCTTTAGGTTTGGCAGGTTTATTAAAAATGGGTTCGTCTAGGGCGATGAGCCAGCCCATACCGCGTTTGCGGTGAATTTTTATAAGTAGCGGTATTTCAAGAAGCTGTAGGGTTCGACTTTCGTCCACGACTACCCGCCAGTTTTTTGGTGAACCCTCCGTAGAGGACTCAAGGCGTTTTAGGCTTGAGTAGACGGGGATTCGAACTTTTTTGAGAAAAGGAGGGCGCATGTTCCTTATCTTATTTGTTGATGTAGTCATTATAGCGATTGGGTTATTATTGACAAAGAAATTCATTCCAAAGCTTTCCGCAAGAATTCTCCTCTGGGCTATCGTTTTTGTAGTATTAGTAATTGGCGAGTTTGTATTCATCAACAAAGCCATTAATGATTATTATTCTAAACAGCATTATCTGAGCAAAGAGGAGCTATCGGGGCTTTTAAATAATGTCCAGAAGAATATAGTGAAAAGTCGAGAAGAAGCTCTGGCTAATGCTGATTTGGTGTTTCAAGGATTTCCCCTGAAAATTGAAAAGGTAGACAAGAATATACAGTATACTCCCAGCGCAATTGATATGATGTCGAGAACTCAATATTTGAGGGTGAAGTCAGCGGCTTCAAAATTTGTTGTAATTTTTGACATTCAAAAGCAAATTAAAGGACAAGTTGCAGGGAACAGATTCAATGTTTTAGTTCAAGATCCCAAGATGACGTTTGCTTTTGCTGGGTTTGATATAGGAAGGGACGGCACGATAAATACAAGGATTCCCTTTAGGGTTTATATCAATTCTAAGAACGAAATGATTTATAACGATATGGTGCTAAAAAACGTCGAATAATCTCCCTGTATCGATTATTGTTAAATAGCGTAGTCGTAATAGGTCGTTGAGTTTTTTGGTTCTTTGGGTTTTGTAGGTTTATTGAAGATGGGTTCGTCTAGGGCGATAAGCCAACCCATGCCACGTTTACGATGAATTTTTATAAGTAGCGGTATTTCAATGGGTTGTAGGGTTCGCTTTTCGTCTACGACTACCCGTTTTTATTTTGAAGTGAACCTTCTGTCGATAGGCGAACCTGATTTTGTCTTGGGTTGTCGTTGACGCGAACCTGTAAAAGGAAGGTGCGATGAAACGAATTAAGCCGTTAGTTTTGATATCGCTGACCATCGCTATTGTCTTTTCTTATAATTCGATATATGACAAGTCTGGGGCGAATTATTTGATTCGGGTATTCTTGATGATTCCTCTAGTGGTATTAACTCTTTTTTCTGAACAACAAATATATAATTTAATGCCGGCTTATCCCCCAAAACGAGTATTTAATTCAAAGCTTATTTACTCAGCATGTTTGGTTTTATTTTTGATGATCGCATTATTAATTGATTGGCAACAGTTTAAATTGCTGGGCACGCCCATTGATCCTTTGTGCAGGGGTAGTAAAGGTGTGGGTAAATGGTTACCCTTTTCTTATATCCCAGGTCTTTTTGTATTCTGGGGCCTTTTGAGACGCATTAAAAAAGATGATCATTAATTTCAAGATAAGGTATGAAGAAAACAAAGAATATTTCGATTGAAGTCCAGGGGACGCCCGTATCGATCCTTTCCGGGAAAGAGGGCGATTATATTTCGCTCACGGATATGCTTAGGGCGAAGGATGGCGAGTTTTTTATTTCTGATTGGCTTCGCAATCGGAATACAGTGGAGTTTCTTGGCATTTGGGAGGCTGTTTTCAATCCTAATTTTAATTATGGCGAATTCGCCACAATTAGAAGTCAAGCTGGGCTTAACAGGTATAAGATCAGCGTGAAGGAGTGGGTTGAAACGACGAATGCCATTGGGCTAAAGGCCACAGCGGGACGATATGGTGGCACATACGCCCATCCCGACATTGCTTTTGAATTTGGGATGTGGATCAGCCCGGAGTTCAAGATCTACTTGGTCAAGGAATTCCGCCGCTTGAAGGAAGATGAAAACCGTCGACTTTCTCTCGCGTGGAACCTTAATCGTACTCTTTCCAAGCTCAATTATCGCATTCATACAGATGCCATTAAAGCGTATCTCATTCCTCAGGAAATTACACCGGTTCAGATAGCCATGACTTATGCCAACGAGGCTGACGTTCTAAATGTGGCTCTTTTCGGTTTAACGGCGAAACAGTGGCGTGATGCCAACCCAAAACTCGAAGGCAATATGCGCGAATACGCTACGGTAGAACAGCTGCTTGTGTTGGCAAATATTGAAGGCATGAATGCCGAGTTCATCCATATGGGGCTGGCGCAAGGGGAGCGGTTAAAGCGATTGAATCAGATTGCTATTCGTCAGATGCAGACACTGGCTGCGCATACATCGGTGCGCCAGATTGCGCTTTCTAAGGACAGGAAGTCTTGATTGGTTCGCCTAGGGATATTAGGCAACTAGTGCTTCTTTTACGGTAAAGTTTTATAAGTAATGTGGCTTCAAGCATTTGGCAGGTTCGCCTAGCGTCAACGACTACCCGTTTTTTAAAATCTAAAATCGCAAGCTATTGAAATTTAATGGCTTGCGATTTTTATGAAATAAGTGGGAATTGGGAAGTTTAACGGATATAATTCTATATATAAATGATTTATTAAAAAGGTGTTTAAGGTGTGAAGCTACTACTGAGATGTTTGTTAAATGATTCTTAAAAAGAAAACTTTATTCTTATTTTGTCTATTAATATTATGTATAACCCAAAGCGGTTGTGCATTGCTGCAGTTGCCTTTTCAAGCTCTTGGTACTGCCGTCGGTATTGCGGGGCAGGCAGCACAGGTTGGTATGGCTGCGGCTCCCTATGCAGCTCCTTTTTTTATTTAGCTAATTCTTTATTTTGTTTTTATCTTGTTGAAATCTTTTGTAAGTGTACAATTACTTTATAATAAAAACTTTCAACAAAGAAAGGGTGTGTTTTATGGGAGATAAAAGTCCTAAGAACAAAGAAAAGAAGAAGCCCAAAAAAGGTAAGTAAATTTCTTAGTAAACATAGCCCCCTGTAATTAAAATTACAGGGGGTTTTTGTTTAGATAGTCGTTACTGAACAACCATTCAAATAGTTGAAATGTATGGAGTTACAGCAATA
>JBAXBI010000156.1:0-3940 GCA_037142055.1 Candidatus Omnitrophota bacterium
TTTAACTTGTTTCAATGAAGCAATCTCTACCGGGACCAAGGTGTCAACATGTTGATTAAATGACTCTACTGAAGAAAATCGTAGAATTTCTTCATCTCTAATCTCCTCAAAACGAACTCTCAAGACTCCCACTGCAGCTGCTTCCTGTGTTTGCTGTAATTGCCCCCTTTGATCTGCTTCTAACTTCTGCGCTATAGTGGCCCTTCCACGAACGCCAAGCTCTGCTCGTTTCTGTAGAATGGTCGACTCGCTACGAAGATCTGGTAGGATTTGCTGATCAAGCGTCTGTTCAAACAATGCCACATCTTTAAATTTAGCAGGATCAACCCCAGCGAGATTCCTAAGAGTCCGGCTGATCGCTTCCTTCCTTTGCGTCTGCTGTTTATGCTTGGCCTCTGCCCTTGCTTTTCTAAAGCGAAGTACTGCCCTTCTCATTTGATACCCCGCATCGGAGAGAGCAAAGAAAATAGCTAATGTAATGACTGCCGCCATAGAAATAGCCACGACCTTACTAGTTATAAAATACAGGGCACCAACAAAAACTCCCACCACAACGATAACGAATAACAGCGCAATAAAGATCGAACCCTGCTGGGAGTGTTCTTTTGCAAAAGATGCTGTCTCATGACTTAACTTTGCTCCCTCAAGACTTTCAAGCACCTCTGCTGCCTTTTTATCTCCATCCTCACTTGCAACTCGCAATCGAAGGATAGTTTCTTGAGTGATCTTTGTTCTAAAATTGATTAATTGATCAGGAAGATATTTTTTATCTACGATAATACCTCTCCTTAACAATAAAAATAATGCTCCTGGCAGATCAAAAACAATCTTTTGAGTTCCTCTTTGGATTTCCCTATGCAAAACATAGTTTAAAATTTGCCAACCCACCCCTTGATAATACTCTTTATCCTTAAAAAAATTATTGGGTCTGACCATCCACGTCATTAATCGTGTACAGTCGATATCATCAATAACGCGTATAAATCCCTCTACTCTTAAATTCGTTCCTTCTCCCTGGCTATAGGCCAAATATAACCGATCAAATAAATATTCCTTGTTTGAATCAGTCCTCCAACTCAAACTAGGATCTTCGGTCAAAAGTTTAAGTATCGATTTATGCGATACCTCATGCATCTCTGACTCCTGAGGTTTTAACCAACAAGAAAGGGCGTCAAACATAGGTTATAACATAGCTGGATTATCAGATATCTCACAAGCATGAATCAGCTCTTGTCTGGGTTTCTGTCCTGGTTCATGCTTTTGAACAATTAAACGATGTTCTAGCGGTCCAACAAATGTAGAAACTCTCTGCGTCTGATCATGGTCAATAGCATCAGTCGGTCCCTTACCTTTTTGGCGTGGCAAATCAAAATCTTTAAGAACCATCCCCAAAATCCCTTTTCGGGTTTGAAGCGCTTCGAGATTAAGCTCTGCGTGAATTTCAGCCGTATACTCAACCGCATCTTCCCAAGCTTTGCGCTGATTCTCGATAATCTTCCCAAGCTTTGCAACCGACAATTTCTTTAACGAATCCTTAAACTTCCATTCAAAATACGCAACGTCTCTCGCCCATATCTGCGCCAAGAGCCTTTGATCCTTTCTTCCCCTTTCTCGCCATCCTTGATCAGCATCGTAAATCGTACAGTGTGCCGCATCATATTCAGAAAAATTCTTATAGTTCCCGTTAGCACCTGCCATGCTAACAACTTCCTTTTTCGCCCTTGTAAGCAAGGTTGCCTTAACCTTAGTCCAATTATCCGTAGATCTGGCCAGTTGAACATCCGCTTGAAACTCGTCGCGCTCAGATTTCTTAAGAATGATCAGACCTAAAATTTGTTGGGTTGGGTTGTTGTCTCTTAAGGTTTTTTCCCATAGACTGACCGATCCTTTCAAGACAGGCGCACGAAAACGAGTTCTGATATCCTCAACTGGAATCTTTGCCGGATCCATAGCGTAACCCATCAGCTGACGGAGCAAAGCCTCACGACGGATTTGCCATTTTGCAAGAAAAGCAGCGCTTGGCATCAGGGCATGGTCTTGGCGCATCTGATCAAGAACAGGCGATTCCCCTAACAAATATTGTGCTGCAACAATCCCTTTAACCTGAAGCTCAGGTCGATCGGTATCTTGAAGTCTAAGCAACGTTGAGCCCAATGCTTCATTAACTGCTAAAAGACGATTATTATGATCAAATACGTCGATAAAAATCGTCCGTCCATCGACCTGAATATCAATCCCAATCATAAATATTTTCTCAAGACGGGGTGTTAATTTCGCAATTGCCCCGTAAGGTATTAAGGCAACGTTTAGACGATCAACGAATCTCAATGCCACCCATCTTTTTAATTTAGGAAATCCAGGTGAAATAAGAGCGATGTCTAAATCATCCCGTTGATTTGAACCGAAAAATCGCACTCCGCCGACAATTTCAACCTCAACAGGCATCCTAATTTCTCGCGCTACATCGGCTGCAGCAGTCTTGAAGATTGATTCTAACAATAAAACATTAATTTCTCGTTCATTAGTCAGCTTAACCATCATCGACACCTGACCAACAAAGGCCTGTTGCATGTAAAAATAGAGGTGAGGATTCTTCGTTAAAAATGAAGTATCATAGAAAGTAAGACGCCTACGGTGTTTTAAATACACATTGTGATACCAGAGATAATTATTGAGTTGATGAAGGATGATTCGGTCGTTTTCAGGAAGATTCCACATGATTAAACGTAAGCGAGCGACATACCACCAATCCTTCCCGTGTGAACGAATAAACCGAATAACTGCGCGGATACTAGTTAACGACTTCTCTTCATCCGGCGGCGCCTGGTTGACAGCGATATCTTCTTTTTGTTGCCTTGGTGCTTCATCAAAACGCTTACGCCAATCTGGTGACATCATAGGAGCTTGAGAGTCTTCTCCCCTAAAAGGAACACTTATCAATCCATCCCAATGATTAATCAGTTCCTGCCTTAAAATACTTACCTGTGTCGCTAATTCTTGTAAATTTTCCCTGCTGATATTCTCTGGCACAGTCATTACTGCACCATAAGGGATTCTGTTGACATTGACTTCCCACTGCCGTCCTTTAATAAAATCTAAAGACCCTAGAAATAAATCATTCAAATCATTTATCTTTTCTTGTATCGATGCCTCTTTACATAATTCCTCTAAGACATCTGCTTCTGTTGATGTAAAACTAGGGGCTACTTTCATACGTGTGTTAGACGTCTTGTGAATAAACTCTTGCGGCACCATATTGGTTAAACAACGTAGATTCCCAAGCAAAACACCTAACTCAATTGGTTCTTCTAGTGGCAGTAATATCTCTTCTTTAAGCTTTAAGGCTTCTCTAGTTAATGGGGCGACATTAAAAAGAAGTCTCAATTGACCCTGAGCATCAATAAGTGTCGAGAAATTCGTTGGGCTAAGATGGGCTTCTTGTACAGGGACGATCACCATTTGTTCAGGTGTAATGCCTTGCTCATTTATAAACCGATTAAACTCCGGATGATTCTTAACACGCTGATAGTACCTTGGATCAATGACTATCTTAAATGTCCCATCTGTAGTCCATTGGCCTTGCACAGCATTAATACTTGTGTCTATATGGGGAGTTTCTACCCACCTAAGGCCTTGGGCAGTTCTTAAAGCACAAAAACCATTAGGTAAAACATACGTCTTTATCCCACGATCCTTTAAAAGCTTAATCATACAACTACCACTATTGTCATCCATTTGGTTAGAGAGTAAAACAAAAGGAGTTTTCGAACTTCCCCTAACAACGCCTCCTCCTTCAGTAGGTAAAACGCCCAATTGCCACCCTGCTGCAGACGGTTTATATAAACTAAACCCACTTTCGTCATCGAAGAATTCTTCTCTTTCTAAAGCAGGAGCGATCGCCGTTGTTAAATCTGCATCAACATAGGCGATAATATCTTGA
>JBAXBI010000157.1:0-3908 GCA_037142055.1 Candidatus Omnitrophota bacterium
AGACTAGGCCAAAACCTGCAGAATTAGAGATAAAGAGATAGACTGGAGCCTAAAATTAGACCTACTGTGACCAGAGATGAGGCATTGAGATAAGACATTAGGAAAAATTACTAAATTCATCGACGATGAATCCGCATAAACAGAAAAGCCCACCAGATTATCTCTGATGGGCTTATCTAAATGGCTCCCCAGTCCTATAACTGAGCGAACACCCCTCATCCTCACTATCCATATGCCAATCTACTTTATCTTTAATAAAGACAAGCGGTTACAGATAATCGAAGGTAAAGCTCCTTATGGTATAAGCACCGATAAACGCATCACTCGACGCCTTTTGAAGCAACATCAACCAGTTGTTTGTAAACCAAATCCCATCACAATTGCCATGAAATACCAAGAAATTTATAACGATTCAGACTATCAATCATTGGAAAAAGTTGCCCAGCAATTTGGAGTTTCTCGTGTCAGGATACACCAAATGCTAAATCTGCTCAAATTAGACCAACGCATTATCGAGTACTTGATGGCCATGACTAATCCTACACAAATCAATTACTGGACAGAACACCGATTAAGAAAACTTACTTTATTACCTCTACAGAAACAGTATAATCAATTTCAAAAATTAGAAAAAGTCAAAAACCAGTAACCTACTTAGCAGCTACTCGAACATCTGGGGTTGTTATACTTCTAGCACAAGCTGTGCTAGTTTTAAATTTCTGCGACAACCTGCTCAGAGCAAAACGACGACTTAAAATATCCTATAAAAGAACTTATTGGCTTTTACCTGATGCCTTCTTTAAATCTTCAAGGAATTTAGGATCAATGTTTTTCTCTCCTAATGACTGAGACTTTTTCAAATCAGCCCAGCTTTTATCATAATATTTCATTTCAAAATATGTGCGAGCCCTGTAGTAATAAGGATGCTCAAATTCAGGCTTGATTTCTATAGCGTTGTTAAAGTCGGATAATGCTAAATCGTATTCTTTTTTCAAAAAATGACTCGTTCCTCGATAATAATATGCTTCAGCAAAGCCCCCACTATAAGTTTTTGAAGCCAGTTCTATGGCTTTAGTGCTGTCGGCTATGGCTTGATCTAAATTACCCTTATTTCGATTAACCACCGCTCTATTGTGATACGCATAAAAGAACGAAGGATCAATCTCTATCGCTTTACTATAATCAGCAATAGCCTGATCAACATTGCCTTTAAGCTGATAAATGTAGCCTCGAGTGTTATAAGATTTTGCTGATTTAGGATTAATTTCGATAGACTTGCTATAGTCAGCCATGGCTTTATCATAATCATTCTTGTCAAAATAAACTGTCCCACGATTGTGATACGCCTCGTCGTTATTAGGATTTATTGCGATTGCTTTATTAAATGCTGTTATCGCCTCATCGTATTTGCCATCTTGGGTATATTGCGATCCCGATTTTAAGAGATCTCCATCGGAATTTTGTGCATAACCCTTAAGAAGGAACAAAAATAAAATTACTGGTGTTAAGAGCATTTTTTTAAGATTATTATTCTTTGGCATTACATTTCTCCCTGTTAAGAGATTTTTGGGATTTTATTTTACGCATGGATTCACCCTTTAATTCGATAGTATAAGCGTTGTGTATCAGACGGTCAAGGATAGCATTTGCCATTTAGATGGAGTACTCAAATTTTAAATTGGTGTTCGCTCAGTTATTCGAATAGCAAAAAGGCCGTTTGCAACCCACCAAATTACAGTGGTTTACAAACGGCCAAATTAACTCCCCGGTCACCCCCAATATCCGAACTTTTTCTATGAGCTATATTTAGGCCTGACAAATGCAAAAAGTGGCGAAAGATGGGTCATTTTCAACTAAAAACCCTAAATTTTCCCTAAATTTTTCTCTTGTATTACGCTTTTGCCAACTCTTCCTACTCTTTAGCAATATTTACACCCAGTAATGGAAAAGGACTTTGGATATATCGAAAGCCGGTGATTACCGGTGCGAAGCCTTTAAAATCACCTTGTTCCAATTCATTAAGCTGGGCCGGGTCGAATTGGATATTAATGGTCTTGCCTGTGCGGTTGACGTTGACTGAGTTAAGGTCGATACCGCCGTTTTCGTTAACAGTCATCGCCCCATCTACTTCTTGGGCTTGAATAAAATCTTCGCTGGTAATAGGAGGAATCTTTTGAGAATTTTCATCTACCCCAACAATTTCATTTTCTGTTATATTCATTAGCCTTAGTTTAATCTTGCCCCGGGATTTAGTTATAACTTCAAACATCCCTTCCACAAGTGGAATTCTTAATGCTTCCAGATACATTTCCTTCATACTGCCATAAATCTTAGGTGTCCATTTGGCGTAAGATCGCAATATATAATCATGCCCACCTAAAAAAATAATTTCTTCATAGCTGGTACTTTTTGACCAATCGCCATCCAAAAGCCAAGCATCTTTTAAATCATCCGCCTCTAAAGTACATTTGGTTTTACCCAATTGACGATCATATTTTACAGAAAGCGCAAATGAACCAAATGCCGCCATATATCCCTCCTCATTGGGAGTCAATTTAATATTTTTAAGAGTAGCAACATGTATAGATATCTCCCGATGAATACGCCATACAAAAAAATCAGATAAACTAGAAAGTCTTGCATCCCTTTTTTTATCATCCACCTTTTCCAATTTCCTTACCCACTGCCTAATTTCATCTTCAGAAGCAAAATTTTGTTCCCAAAATTCTTTGGCCGATTGTGCGTCAATCTCTAAAAGCACGTTATAAATCATCTGTTTTAACTTCCCTACTGTCATCGCCCCATCCTCCACAGGGCTGGTCATCGCTGTGTCCTTTGGTGAAATATGGCTGTTTTCTAAATCAGATTTCCACGGTTTTACATGAGCTAAATAAATTGCGGTCCGCCCTTCTTCCCCTAGAGATCTGTTAGAATAAAACGCATCTATGGATTCTGCCTCGATCCCGCTTGCAACAAATTGAGAAACAGTCATCTCTTCCCCGGTGCTTAAAAAAACCCTGGCGTTACCAATAGCAGGCAGTCCCCTTCTTGGGAAAAAAGCTTTGGACCAGCGTTCTCTGTGGATGCCCAGTCGTTTTAATCTGGGATCAGTAGGAAGAAGTCCATCAATAACTGGATCATTCAGCTTAAATCCACCCTCTTTCATAATTACTCTGATTGTCATCAAAGCCCTTTCGTACTTCGTCAAACGCCCATGCCCTAATGCATTCATCGCCGAATCAATACGGAATTGTCGATCCCCTTCAACCCAAATAACATTAAGACCTGTTTTATGTCTGATTTCTTCCAGCAAAGTTTCTCTTTTTCTAAACGCTTCGGGTATTTCTTGCCTTCCCCATAACCATTCAAGAAATATTGCACCATACTCATTAGGATCTTCCCTCAATTTTGCTTCAAGTTCCGGATCAACGCGGGGCGGAAAGAGTCGACCAAATTCGCCATTGGAGAAGAAACTGAATTCCTTTCCCGGAAGATCATACAGCAATTGAATCCACTGACGAAATTTAGCCTGCAACTGAATAGCTTGAATAGTTAAATTCGATGTTGGCTGTTTTTCCCATCCATCCCTACTGATTCCCGGTAATTGATCCTCATTGAATTCCAGCTTATTATGTCTCGCAAAGAATTGGGCGATATCCACCAATAAGGATTGCAATGCCTCTAAATTTGCTGATTGCAGGTAAGCCGGATCCCAAAGAGCCAGCTTGACTTTTTCTCTGCGTCGTAAAGTACCTGTACTATATGAAACGATCTTAGGGGCAGCCAATGAATGTTCAATGATGCGAAAAGCGGTAAAAAGCTCGACTGCGGAATAACTACGATTGCCCAAAGGAATAGGGGACGTAAATTGAAGTTTTTCATATTCATCTGAAGTAATCAACGGATTG
>JBAXBI010000158.1:0-3899 GCA_037142055.1 Candidatus Omnitrophota bacterium
CTTAATGAAAAGAATGGAACTCCCGCTTCACCAGCGACAGCTTTAGCTAAAAGGGTTTTTCCAGTTCCTGGAGGACCGACTAACAAAACACCTTTGGGAATCTTCCCTCCTAAACGTTCAAACTTCTTAGGATCTTTGAGAAACTCAATAACTTCTTGCAACTCTTCTTTCGCTTCATCAACACCCGCAACATCATTAAAAGTGATCTGTCCACCATTACCTAACTGAGCTCGAGATTTACCAAAAGAAAATACCTTATTGCCCATTTGACTGCCCCGGTAAGAAACGAACCAAATAAGGGCAAAAATACCTAAGAAAGGTATTAATTGAAAAAATAACTGGCTCCAAAAAAGCTCAGGCGGCACTACACTAAAATTCTCAACATTTTCCCGAATAGACTTAACAAGGTCTTCATCATGCTGTGGAATAATAGAACGGAATTCTGTTTGATCAGCAAAAACCCCCTTGACGGTATTCTCAGGTCCTTCAGTTAACTCCACCTTCTTAATCTGATGTGTTTGAAGATTATCTTTGAGAATATTAAAGAATTCACTGTAGGTAATTTCCTTTTGATTCTTTAAGGTGTATTTGCTGTTTTGTATTGATAAAAATAGAAAAATAAGGACTAAAACCACCCAAAACCAAAAATTACCAGATGGTTTATTGGTAAGATTAAAACGAGAAGGTTTTTTATTTGTCAAATTCGGCTGTGCCATCTATAGCTCCTAAATTCTTTTAAATGCCTACGATAAGAAGTTGAATTATAACTGATCCAAAAATTAAATCAAGCATTGCCTTAGATTCATTACAAAATAAATACTAATTGATCCTTTAATTTTATAACTCGTATGGATTTAGGCCAGCTAACAATAGATCCAACGGGTCTGGTAGCTAACAAATCTTCGACTTCATTAAGATGAACGAAACTTAATTGATTTAAATTTTTTGCTAAATGCTCAAAAGACAACCTAAAAAGCATACGTCGGATAGAAAGAGGCTGTTTTAAAAGACTCTTTATGGTTATCTTAACCTTTGATTTAGAGACAACGGCACACATTTTATACTGTAGCTGAGCTTGGTCTAAAAGATACTCATAGTCTGCACCTGATGAGTACGCCAAGTCAACTAATAGACTTGGAAAGTTGGGGCTATAATCTTTCATCAACATCGGCATTAGTTGCAATCGAATCTTATTTCGTAGAAAATAAGGTTGTTGATTAGTCTCATCTATGCAATAGCCTAATTTATTTACCTTAAAATATTGCTCTATTTGTAGTCTTTGAATAGATAAAAAAGGCCGAATTAATCTAACCCCTTCCATTTGGCGTTCGCTTAAGATGCCCCTTAAACCCATCAGTCCCGTTCCTCTTAAAAGCCGCATAAGAACCGTTTCAGCTAAATCGTTCTGAGTATGCGCTAAAGCAATAGCTTGTGCTTTAACACGATGAGCTACTTGAATAAAGAATTTAAATCGCCATCGACGGGCCTTATCCTCAGAGACTAAAGCTTTTTTAATAGAACCTTTTCTCCTTGAGACACTAATAGGCAGGTCTAATTTCACTGCAAAATCCCTAACAAAAACCTCATCCTGATCTGCCCCTGGACGCAAACGATGATTAAAATGGGCAATATGAAGCTTGAATCCTAAGCTTATCCGCAACTTATACAATACATAAAGCAAAGCAACAGAGTCTGGCCCCCCTGAGACACCAATGACAATAGTATCTCCTAAACGGATTAACTCCTGTTGTTTAATTATTTCTAAAACTCTCTTTGCTAAATCCATATCTTGGGAAGGGACTAATAACTTAAAAATCCACGTTGTTCTTTTCTAGCTTCTTGATAAGCCTTTTTTAACAAATCTTCGTGTTTCACGTTAGGTGGACGGATTTTTAAACGCACAAAGCCTTGGCGCAGCAATTCAACATTAGCTAAACTCATATCAGAGAGATAAACATAGGCTGATTTTTGTCCTTTTTCATCGCGGGATTCCACATCATATTCTAGTACAACCTTTTTCCCTTCCATCAAATTTTGGGCAAAAACAATCCCCTGCTCTTCTAAGGGGATAGTTGGACTTATTTCATTATCCTCTATTGGCCTACCTTTATCATCATACTTTACAATAGGCGTTGGTGGCGGACCGTAAGACTCAATACCTAAAAGTTTAATCCTTATTCCGTCTTCCAACATAATCGTATCAGTACTAAGCACTTTAACAACTAAAATAGCCTCTTGTTGAGCACTTGAACGGAATAGATCCCCTGTATTACCATGTGCCAAAACAGTTGTAGCGGCCAAGCAACAGCAAATAATCAAACAAAAACGCATTAACATAAAATTAATCTTACTAAGAAGGCTTAACAGGTTCAATCCTAAGAACATAATTACGTCCCGTCATTTTCAAGACATTAATATGAAACTGCTGCGCATAGTTCTTATTTAGATATTCATAATTTGATTTCTTAACAATTGCAAAAGTTTGTGGTTGAGTATTTAAAAATGCCAACAAGCTTTCTTTAGTATTTAAAATTGGAATAGGGTGTGGACTAAAATAATTTTTCCCTCCTAAATCCATAACCGCTACATCTTGCCCAGTATAATAATTAACCCCTCGAGCAAAAGGTTTGCCAGTTAATATAGTGGTTTTATGCATTGATAAAGAAGGAACATAAAGGGCCGCCTCATACATTGAAACATGCGGTTCCACTGCTGATGTTATCATAAATGCTGTGATAAAAATCGGCACTAAAGAAAAACTCAATAAAACAATAGCCTGACGAACTTTATCTTTAAATAATAACGTTAAACTAATCCCTCCAATTGAAAACAAACCAGCAGAAAGCCAATAGGCTGGTAATGTTGAGGATAAATATGGTTTATAGACCTTATAGGCTAATAACACAGCAATTGCTAAAAGAGTTAAGAATCCAATAAGAACATAACTTAACTTCTTGATAATCCTAAAATCAAACGTCTCTAGTTTTTCATCAACAAAATTAGCCGTTAATAGGGCTAGCGCAGGAAACATGGGGAGAATATAACTAGCTAATTTAGAATGGGCGAATTGGAAAATGATTAAAACAACTAAAATCCAACTTAATAAAAAATACTCAAAAGGTCTAATTGAGAATTTAATCCTCTTAAATAAATCCACCATGGCGGCACCTAAGAACAAACTCCAAGGGAAAAGCCCCCCCAACATAGTAAAAGGATAAAAAAACCAACGATCATTGCCCTTATGTTCTGCCATGAGCAACCGCCTAATGTGATCATTATAAAAGAACTCATGAATAAACGCTTGGCCATATTTAGCAACCATGTACCAATACCATGGTAGTGCTATTAAAAGAAAAAGAAAAAATCCCCACGTGATACATGGAGAGGTTAGGAAATTTATCTGCCGAGTATATAATAAAAAAATGATAACAATTAATTCTGGAATAAAAAGCCCTAACGGTCCTTTGGCAAGAACAGCTAACGCTGCAAAAACATAGAAAGCTACAATTCCAAGAGTCTTATACCTAGGATTACTAAACCCTAAATAGAATGACAGTAATGAATAAAGAATCAGAACTGTGAAAATCATATCCGTAAAAACAGTTTTTCCCATCGCCAAATAAAAGGCAGATGTTGACAAGACTAAAGCCGCTAAGAAAGCTCTTCGTTCATTGGCAAAACCCAACAAACCTAAAATATAAATACCAAGAACACCCAAAAGAGCAAATAAAGCCGGGAAAAATCGCGCTGCAAAAGGTGTTTGACCAAAAGCTAGAAATGCTGATTTAATAAACCAATATGTCAGAATTGGTTTCTCAAATTGAGGCTGATTAAAAATATACGGTGTAAGCCAATGGTTCTGTGCAATCATTTCTTTAGCAGTCAACGAATAGAAAACC
>JBAXBI010000159.1:0-3896 GCA_037142055.1 Candidatus Omnitrophota bacterium
GTTCGTACGGTGATGGTCCCACGCCCGGAAATAGCCTGCTCCGCGTTGGTCAACAGATTCATCACCACCTGATTAATCTGCGAAGCCACGCAACTAACCGGCGGCAGGGGTACGTATTCGCGCACCACATCGACTTTGTATTTCAGCTGGTTCCACACCACGTTGATGGTGCTTTCAATGCCAGCCTGCAAATCGGCGAGCTCTGCTGCTGCATCGCCGGTACGCGAAAAGTTTTTGAGATCCGCCACGATCTGGCTGACCCGCTGCACCCCGTCAATCGATTCATCAATCAGCTTGTTGACATCTTCCACCAGATACGCGTAATCGATGTCTTTCTTGCGCTGCTCAATTTCCTGCAAAGCCTGGGCCACGGCATCTCCATGGACGTGCTCCACATTTTCATAGGCGCGCACAATCTCCAACAGTGATCTGACGTATGCCGCCAACGAGCCCAAGTTGGATTTCACAAAGCCGATGGGATTGTTGATCTCATGCGCCACGCCACTAGCCAGCTGGCCGATCGAAGCCATCTTTTCGGATTGCAGCAACTGCAGCTGCATGTCTGACAGCCGTTGATTGGCATCCACCAACTCATCCACACGGGTTTTGAGAGCGGCTTCGAGCCGCCCGCGCCGGGCAATGCGCCACAAGTCATTGCCCAACAGTTGCAGCGACTCCACGTCAAAGTTTTCGTAATCGGTCGACTTGTTGCCAACGCCCATCATCATGCGCACAAGCCCCCCCTCCAGCACAGGCACCGATATCAACCGTGTCATGGTCGCGTGACCTGGAGGCAGGCCCTTCTTCGCAGTATGGCCTGTGTAGTCATTAAAAATTACAGGGGCGCGGTTGCGCATGCTGTCGGCCCAGATGCCGGCCTGACTGACCGGATAATGCGCATCGAACGCGGCGGTGCAGCCCTTGAGCGCTCCAGCAGTCCAGGTTATCAATTCCAAAGTTTCCTGGTCTTCGTTGACGAAATGCAAGAACCCGATCTTGCTATCCGTGAGTTTTTCAGCGAGTTCCAGCCCTGCGGTCAAAAGCTCTTTTTCCGGCAGTTCACCAGCCATCGCATTGATACGCAAAAGCGCTGCGGTGCGTTCCTTGGCGTGGTACACCAGGACACGTAGATTTTACTTATGAGGTTTCTAGAAGCTTAGCAGCTTGTGAAGGAGCGCTCTTAGTTGTAGATGCAACACAAGGCATAGAAGCTCAGACACTTGCTAATATTTATTTGGCTATTGAGAATGATTTAACAATTATCCCTGTCATAAATAAAATCGACCTTCCAGCCGCTGAACCAGAAAAAGTGATGAAAGAAGTAGAGTCTATTTTAGGGCCGTCTGACTATATACCAGTTAGCGCAAAAACAGGTGAGGGTATATTTAATGTTTTGGAAGCAATAGTGAACTTTGTCCCAGCACCAAAAGGTGATGAAAATAAACCATTAAAAGCATTAGTTTTTGATTCTTATTTTGACAGCTATAGGGGCGTAGAGGTAATGATAAGGGTTGTCGACGGAAGTATACGCGCAGGTGAAAAAATTAAGTTTATGCAAACGAATTCTGAATACGAGATAACAGAAATAGGGTATTTAAAGCCTAATCAGATAAAGACAGGTTTTTTAAACACAGGCGAAGTTGGTTATTTAATCGGGAATATTAAAAATATTGAAAACGTTAAAATAGGTGACACCGTTACCTTGTCTGGCAATGAAGCTGATGAGGCTTTACCTGGGTATAAGATTCCACAGTCTATGGTTTTTTGCGGATTATATCCTGCTAGTTGTGATGACTATGAAGACTTGAGAGAAGCACTTCAGAAGCTAAAGCTAAACGATTCTTCGTTAAGGTTTGAGCCTGAGACATCAAAGGCGTTAGGTTTTGGGTTTAGGTGTGGTTTTTTAGGGCTTTTGCATATGGAAATAATTAAGGAAAGAATAGAACGAGAATTTAATATAGACATGATAGCTACCTCCCCTGGAGTTGTTTATAACTTAACCTTAACTAACGGAGAGAAAATAGTTATTGATAATCCAGCGAATTATCCTGACAGAGGTATCGTAGTTTCAATAGAAGAGCCAATAGCGAAAGCTAATATTATTTTACCAAACGAATTTGTTGGGGCGATTATGGATCTTTGTAATAAAAAAAGAGGTAAGCTAGACCATATGGAATATCTTACAGAAGAACGGATAATGCTTCATTATAGGCTTCCGCTTAATGAAATAGTTGTTGATTTCTTTGGACAATTAAAATCGCTTAGTAAAGGTTATGCTTCTCTTGATTATGAGCTTTCTAGCTATGAAGAAGCAGATTTGGTTAAGGTGGATATTCTTCTTAAGAGTGATCTTGTAGACGCCTTTTCTTTTATTTGCCACAAGGATCATGCCTATTATAGGGGTAGGGCTATAGTAAAGAAATTAAGAGAACTTATCCCTAGACAGATGTTTGAAATACCAGTTCAGGCGTCTATTGGAAGTAAAATTATTTCTCGAGAGACGATAAAAGCGTTAAGAAAGAATGTGCTTGCGAAGTGTTATGGCGGAGATATTTCTAGAAAAAGAAAGCTTCTTGAAAAGCAAAAAGAAGGAAAAAAAAGAATGAAGAGTGTTGGAAGTGTAGATATTCCAGATGAAGCATTCATGTCAATTTTGAGTATCGAAGACGAGAAATAAATGGTTTCCCATATTTATGTTCACATACCATATTGCACAACCAAGTGTGATTATTGTGATTTTTACTCAGAATACCCAAAACAAACAGTAGAAGATGCTTATGTTAATGCTATTATTTCTGAGTTAAAAGAACGCTATCATGGAGAGCAGGTTGAGACTGTTTTTTTTGGCGGAGGAACACCAAGTTTGCTGAGCAGTGAGCAGTTAAAAAGTATATTAACTAATATAAAGTTAGCAAATAACAATGAGGTAACTATTGAATGTAATCCAGAAACAATAACTATTGAAAAGCTTGAAGCCTATAAGGCGGCAGGTGTAAACAGGATAAGTATAGGCGTTCAGTCTTTTGATGAAGAAAAGTTGAAGCTGATAGGAAGAACAAGAACAGTAAACGTGCTGGATAAAACAGAACAGGCAACAACTGTTTTTGATAATGTAGGAATAGACCTTATGTTTGCGTTGCCAACGCAAACAGAAGAAGACATTACAAAGGAGATTAGCTTTATATCGCAAGAGATAAAGCATGTTTCTTACTATGCTCTTACCCTTGAAGAGGGAACACCGCTTTTTAATAAAAAGGGTGGGGTGCATCCAATAAGTGAAGATGTGCAGGCAGATTTATCGGAAGAAGTTGTTAGAGTATTGGCTGAACAAGAATTTGCAAGATATGAGATATCAAATTTTGCTAAAACAGGTTATGAATGTAAGCACAATATAGCTTATTGGGATTATTGCGACTATTTAGGGATAGGTGCAGGAGCAGTATCAACAATACTTGGAGTAAGAACAGAAAATGTTAAGGACATAAAAACGTATGTTCAAGGAGAAAGAGTCGACAGTGAGTATACATTAACTGCAAATGAACAGGTTAATGAAAAAATTATGATGCAATTAAGAGTAACAAAAGGAATGCTTTTTGAGGAAAGATATTTGAAGTATACAAATAAATATCCAGACCTTCTTAGCATTAAGGAAGGCCGGATATTTTTTACAAATAAAGGTTTTTTAGTTCACGATACAATTGTTAGCGAACTAATGTTATAAGCTGTTTAGGTTAAGCGCAACAGTTGTATTATCTGCCGCGTATAAGCTTAAGGTATAGTCAACTCCGTCGGTGGAATTATAAGTGATTTTTCCCTTTGAGTCTGCATCGGTATACGCCTTTTTTGTATAGGGATTCATTGGACTTGTTTTGATTAATTCTTCTCCCTTTAGAAGG
>JBAXBI010000160.1:0-3895 GCA_037142055.1 Candidatus Omnitrophota bacterium
ACCTTCATCCAACGTGGTTTACATGCCTTAACAAAATCATCTAAAAGTTTATTAACTAAATGTTCATGAAAAATCCCCACATCACGATATTTGACCAAATACATCTTAAGTGACTTAAGTTCTAAGCAAACCTTAGCCGGCTTATAACTGACATTAATTACCGCAAAATCAGGCAACGCGGTCTTAGGGCATATACAGGTAAACTCTGGAACGCTTAAATCGACGACATACTCGCGATCTGAGTATTGATTCTCCCAGACTTCAATCTCTGGCATCTTCAAATTGCGAATATCTTTCTGACGACCTTCGTAAGAACTGATTTCCTTCATTTTTACCCTTCCTAAAATCATCACCGAATCTTTTGTCGGAGATCTAGTGCTCTAGATTCTCGCCTTCGCGGGAATGACATTTATCGTAATTTCATAAACTTATGAACTTGAGGCAGTATTCTAACCATTTTAAGAATCTTTGCACATGATTTCTGATGCTCGATACACTCTTGAGCAACTCCCTTTTTTAAATCTAAATAATTGGGCTGTAAAATAAACAAAATATTAGGATCTACTGAGGCCACCAGCTTAGCGGCTTTTAAAACCTCTTGCGCGCTTGTATGCGTTGAAATCACCGCTTTAATAAACACTTCCTTTTTCTTAGCTATCTGTAAGAATTCCTTATGTTCCCTCCAGTAAGCTTTTTGTTTCGTCGAAGAAGGAAGTTTAATATCCATAGCAATGACATCCACATCTTTGATAATTAGCTTCAAAGCCTCTGGAAGAGTCCCATTGGTATCTAAATAAACTTTTTTCTTGGATCGTTTAAGCGAACGACAAAAACCTTGAAGGAAATCCTTCTGCAGCAGCGGCTCTCCTCCGGTAATACTCACTGAATGGCACCCCTCATAAAGAGCATTAACCTGCTTTAATAAAGCTTCTTCTTCGATTTCTTGATAATGACGTCTGCTGTCTCCAATGGAGGCGGGTGTATCACACCAGTGGCAATGCATATTACATTCAAAGAAACGCACGAAGACCTGCGGCAGGCCGACATACTTGCCCTCTCCTTGAATGGAACGAAATATTTCAACAATTTTTGCGTTCATATAATGTATTAGGATAAAATTATTGCTTCTCGCGTTAAGTCATTTTCTTAACGCCAAAGATCTTATGCTGACTCAGTGGTCGAATCAACAAATTTATCCTCTATAATCAGTATGGATAGGTATTGTATGTGAGGCACAATCAGGGATTTTTTGCCAATGTCCGCGAAGAATTACGGCGAGGTTGTTCAAATAAAAAATAATCTTTAAAACAACCAAGTCGTAAACTGAAGCGGACGGCAAAAATATCCCGTGCCGAACATAGAATAGCTATCCATCATAATGCTAAATCTTTAATCCCTGCTTCCTGAAAACCTTTATCCCTAAACTGACAACTATCGCAGACGCCGCAGGGTTTATGACCACCTTTATAACACGACCAAGTCAATTCCAGGGGCACTTTGAGGCTAAGGGCTAGTTTGATAATCTGCGCTTTGGTCTTTCGAATCAACGGTGTCTGCAGGCGAAGAGCTTTCTTTTCAATGCCCGTCTTTAACCCCAACGCTAACATCGACTGAAAACTTTTAATGAATTTTGGGCGACAATCAGGATAGCCGGAATAGTCAATAGCATTGGCCCCAATAAATATATCCTTAGCCCCTAAGGTCTCCGCGCAAGAGGCTGCAAAACTTAAGAAAATAATATTGCGCGCTGGAACATAGGTAACAGGCACTCCCTTACGGGTCAAAGACTTGTTCTCTGGGACAATAATATTATTATCCAACAAGGCAGAACCCTTCCAAGGTAAATTGATTTTAACAAGAGAATATGAGCATTGCGCCTTTTTAGCTACAGCAATTGCAGATTTAATTTCTCGACGATGGCGTTGGTTATAATCAAAGACCACGCAATGACATTGATAGCCTTGAGACTTAGCATAGTAAAGGGTTGTGGCTGAATCCAACCCACCAGAGAGCAACACAACTGCTTTATTCATAATAAATCACACTGGCGGTGTCGGACTCCCACACCTGCACGTTTTTAAGTTTAAGAGGCATGCAGACCTTAGAAAACTCACGGTAAATATGGCGGGCTAAATTCTCTGTTGAAGGATTGACATCTTTAAAAGATGGCAAATCATTTAAACATACATGGTCCATAGGCCCTAAAACATCTTTCAATTTCTTCTTTAAAATCTTAAAATCCGTCAGTAAACCAATATTATCCAGCACTTCCCCCATAACCACCACCTCAACATGCCAGGTATGTCCATGCAAATCCTTACATGGTCCATCGTAGCCATGCAACTGATGGGCGGAGGCTATATGATCTCGAACAGTTATTTCAAACATAAATTAAAACCCACATTTCTTAACGTTAGTAACGTTTGTTCCTAAAAACCTTATCGCACGATATTTAAAAATATCTGGTTCATCGCTGACCAAATACAAATGTCGAAGTGTTTTATTCTTAAGACGCAACAAATTCTTAGACTGTAAAATTGCTTTGACTTCCATGGCAACTTCACTGGCTGAATCAATCAGTGTGACCTTTGAACCCATTACACGAGCAATCATCGTCTTTAAGAGCGGATAATGCGTACAGCCTAAAATCAACGTATCAATACCCTCTTTTTTAAGCCCCCCCAAATATTCATTTCCCACACGACGGGTAATATCATGATCAAACCACCCCTCTTCCACTAAAGGAACAAACAACGGACATGGTTGGCTTACAACGTGAACATTAGGTTCAAAGTCCTTTAAACGCTTAGCATATTTGCCACTCTTAATAGTCGAAGCGGTGGCAATAATACCAACTTTCTTTGATTTTGTCGATAGCGCAGCTTTCTTGGCTCCAGGATCAATAACCCCTACAATCGGGACAGGACATTCTTGTCTTAGCACATCTAAGGCCAAACTGGACGCCGTATTACAGGCGACAACAATCATTTTAACTTTGTGTTTTAAAAGAACGCCTACGATTTCACGGGAGTAACGAATAATAGTCTCTCGTGATTTTGTACCATAGGGCACGCGTGCTGTATCCCCGAAGTATACAATATTTTCTTTAGGCAATGCAACAAAGAGCTCTTTGACCACGGTTAATCCACCTAAACCAGAGTCAAAAACACCAATAGGATTATTAGATTTAGGAGGAAGATGCATAGGTTAAAATACTACGGGCAATAGATTCAGCTAATTTCTCGCGGTATTCACTAGTATTAAGTTTCTTTTCTTCCTGCTTGTTGGTTAAAAATCCTGTTTCGATCAGCACTGCAGGCATTAAGGTATTTCGCACAACAAAAAACCGAGAGTGACGAGCACCCCGGTTGGGTATTTCTATCTCGGAGGAAGTATCATGAACGATCCGCATGGCAAGCCTTGCTGATTCTGCAATTTTTAATTGATACATCATATCAGCGACAATATTCCTTACCATAATGCTATTAGTGGCATGTAAACTCTTTAAAAATAATTTTTCATTTTTTAATCGTTGTTCCTCATCCAAATCGCGCTTGTCATGAGTTTTCACATAATAAACCTCAACACCTCGAGTGCGACGAGCAGGATTAGAATTCGCATGAATACTAATAAATAAATCGGCCTCTGCTTTTGTGGCGATTTCAGTTCGTCCGTTTAAGGAAATAAACTCATCGCTATCTCGTGTCATAACTACTTTTAATCCAGCATCGGAAAGAAGCTCTTTTAAACGCTTGCCAATATCTAACACTACATCTTTTTCTCTTACCCCCGCATACCCTTTAGCTCCTGGATCTTTCCCCCCATGACCTGGATCAATGATTACTGTATGTACCTTTAAATGAGACGCCTCACCTACAAAACCTATTCGGGAGCG
>JBAXBI010000161.1:0-3864 GCA_037142055.1 Candidatus Omnitrophota bacterium
ATGGAGTTTAAAAATACATTAGAACTTTTAAATAAATAACAGGGAAGATTTATCTTCCTTCCTCCGTTGATAAAAAAGTAAGTCTAAGGTTTGTATTCACTGCCTCCCAAAGCCTGCTGTATTACAAACTGAACGCAGTTTATCACGGAAGAAGGCGAAGTAATTAACCGCCTAAGTCCGTGGAGTCGGAAACCGATAATTACTGTGTCTTGGTCTAGAATTACTTAATTTCAATTAAGAATATCATAGCAAGACACCACGAATAAACTAGCAGAATAAGTGGGTTATCGGTTAATTTAAATAATATGAAATGCAAAAACGATGGTCTTTACTCAAAAGACGATAATAAACAACTTCATTTCTATTGTGAGTATTGCGGAAAGGAAATGGAATGTGATGAAGATAGAGAGTGTCAACCAACAACAAATAACTTAGAGGGGTGTAAAGATGTTTTATCTTTAGTTATGGCAGTCTCCAATCAATTAAAATGATTTGCTCACTTTTTTTCTCAGCATTATTAACTTGTTACACGCCAAAAGCGTGCCCAAAAATATATGATCAAAAAGCAACTTTTACGGCGTATAGTCTTGAAGCAAGCCAAACGGACGGATCACCTTGTATTGGAGCCGGGGGACACAACCTCTGTGAAATACGAAGAAAAGACCCGAATAAGTGTATTGTCGCTACACGGAGCCTCAATCTTCATAGAAACATCCTTATTGAAGGAATTGGTAAATGTGAAGTCCTTGACCGCACTTCCAAAAAATATGGAGATCGGGTTGACATTGTTGCCAATAGTTACGCAGAGGCCATCCAGTTTGGGAAAAAAGAGTTAAGATACCGAGTAATAGATTAGCAAAATTTACATACTAAAAAATTAAAAAACAAATTATGAAATACCTTGCAGGGATTGGGGCCGCCATAATAGCTTTGTTAGTATTTAGCTTTTGGTTTGCAATCGGTTATGCCATCGTTCACTTTGCAATAAAATACTGGTAATTAGGGGGTTATCCCCCTTCTGGACTAATGGTGAAGAGGTTATCACGACTGACTGTCGCTCAGTAGTCCCGAGTTCAATTCTCGATTAGTCCGCACATAATAAACTAAAACAAGAATATGATTTTAATGTTAAAAGGCCTCCCAGCCTCGGGAAAATCAACTTACGCCAAAGAGTTGGTCGATAAACAACATTTTGCCAGGGTAAATAAAGATGACTTGAGGGCGATGATCAACAACGGAAAGTGGAGTGATAAAAATGAGAAAAACATCATCAAGATGAGAGACATGATGATCGGAAGATATACTTTATCCGGAGTTGATGTTGTGGTTGATGATACCAATCTTGACCCCAAACATGAAAAACAACTCAGAGAATTAGCCGAGAAACTAAATGTAGCCTTCTGCATAAAAGAGTTTAAAACTAGCATTGAAGAGTGTTTGCGCCGGGACGAGAAAAGAGAAAACCCAGTTGGTAAGAAAGTTATTTGGAGAATGTATAACCAATATCTCAATAACCCGAAAAAACATTTTCCACAAGGGCTAAACGATGGGAGAAAAAAAGCAATTATAGTTGATATGAGGGAAAGACTAACTAAACTTATTTAATTATAAAGTCCCCTTAATTTACTAATATGACTCACTTTGATTTATTTAGCGGCTATGGAGTAGTGGTAAATGTGGTAGAAGAATTGATTAAAGAACTATTGCTAAATTAGAGCCGAGGGACTCTCTTCCCTCTTAATTTTAAAACTATGAAAAATCTACCAGAATTTATGGTAATTCAAATTGACGATGTTGACGGGAATGATATTTATTATACCGCCATAGAAGAGGGGAAAGACACTCCTTTTCCACCGAATGGCATTCACAAAACAGCGGTTTATAGATTACAATCGTATTTATAATCCCCCAAGATAAATAAGTAAATATATGCCACAATTACAAGAAGGGCAAAATAGCAAATTAAGTAAAAAAGAACTAAGTAAAAGAGATAGAATGTGTTGGGTGCCAGGTTGCCCTCACAGAGCTTGGCTTATTGATTGGGCTGGTTGGCATTGGTGTTTTAAACACATTTACGGAAGAGGAACTCATTGGAACGACAGAATTTGTTGGAATGCCGTAAAAAGAATTAAAATTACTTTTAAATAATCTAATAAACTAACCTCAATTTTTATGACAGATAAACAATTAGAAGAAAAAGTGTCTGATTTAGAGAAACGAATAGTCGCATTGGAAAGTCAAAGAACAACAGTTAATGTTTATCCTGGCTATCAAATACAACCAGTTCCTATGCCACAGCCACAATTCCCTCCAATTACTAGTCCTTGGTGCGGTAATGTAACGGGGGCTTGGCCAAATACCAATCCGATGCCACTAACCACTTGCTAATAAACTAACCTCTAAGGATATGGAAAATTTTTATCGCTGGCTATCTTATAAGTTACCAAAAAAATTAGTTTACTTCACGGTTATTAGGGCTTGGGCTAATTCTACTAGCGGAAAATATGGGAATGAATCACCAACGGGAATTTCTTGTGAATTAGTTATTGAAAGATTAGAAAGTTTAAAGTAAATAACAACTTAATATAGGAGCAAACAATGAAAAATAGGAGGAAAAATGAACAATGAACAAAAGAGGTGGAAACGTGAAGGAAAATTCAACGAACACCACCTCACCCCTCGCTCACGCGGAGGGCACAGTAATCCAGAGAACTTAATTACTCTGGACGTAAGTCGACATATCTGCTGGCACTTCTTATTCGGCAATCTCACGATTGACGAAGTAATAGAAATGCTTAAAAGACTGAAGCGATGTCAAAAAAACCGCAAGTGTAAAACTAAACACAAGCGGACTAAAAGAAAACCGGACACCGAGGGTTTCTCAGGAGCACCTGGCTGGGTCTGACAAGCGCTAAGGTGAGGCTTTATATCCCCATTCTATCACTATGAAATTATCCAAACTATCTAAATACTTATTACTATCCTCTTTCGTCGGTTCTTTCTCGGAGCAAATGCTTGTTCCTTATTGGTCGCCTTTCGTTGGAAAGATAGGCGGCGACCTAATGGACGCTGGGATTGGTTTCGCTATATTTTCGATCGCCACGGGGATATTTGTCGCCACGATCGGGCAGTCTAAATGGTTTGCTGACAACACTAAAAAAATCCTTCTATGGGGATTTATAATCTCGGGACTAGGGGAGTTTAGCTATCTTCTGGTTTCTAACAAATGGGAGCTATTTTTCGTCCAATGTATTATCGGTATTTCTGTTGGTATGCTCAACCCGGCCTGGGATAGCCTTTACACCGAAGATGACGAAGAAGCTGGTAAGAAATGGAGCTTTTGGAGCGGTGGGGTATCGTTTGTTGTTGGAATAGCCTCGCTAGTAAGCGCCGGAATAGTGTATTGGCTTAATTTTAATACTTTATTTATAACTATGGGCTTAATAGACGCCTTGGCGGTATATTATGCTTATAAAGCAGTTAAAAACGTATGAAACAAGCAATAATAGAGATTTTAATGTTTCTCTTCCTAATTATCGGCGCCTTTATGGTTAATATCCCCCTCGGGATAGCGGCGATATTTGGGTGCGTGCTTTACATTATCACGCCATAAAATGCCCTAGGATGAATAAAAAAAGACGGACAGTAAAATGCCCGTCTTTTTTATTTAATCGTCAATTTACCCTACTGAGGCCTCTCCAGGAGCTTCATTTCGCGTATGGCGTTAAGCCTTTCTATCGGGTTAGTCTGATAATCGGTGCTGGCAAGGTCAGTCCGGCCACATTTCCCCGGATAATGAATCCGTTTAAACTTTGAATAGGCCTCTTCACAGGCCGACTTTAGGTCGTAATCGTGGGCGACAAC
>JBAXBI010000162.1:0-3848 GCA_037142055.1 Candidatus Omnitrophota bacterium
CATCTTCTAAAACATCCATAATCTGTCCATCAGAGTCTTCCCCTAATGGAGCATCTAAACTCGACATCTTAGCAATGGCTGTTTCTAAATCTTTTACCCTATCAACCGTAATCTTCATCTTTTTTGCGACTTCCGCAACACTGGGTTTTCGATGCATCTTCTGAGTTAATTTCTCGACAAGCTTTCGGTATTTAACGATCTCTTCATTTAAATATACCGGAACACGAATCATCTTTCCCTGATCGATGATTGCACGAGAAATCCCCTGCTTGATCCACCAGGCAGCATAAGTAGAAAAGCGAAACCCTTTCTCAGGGTCAAACTTATCCACCCCACGCATAAGACCTATGTTACCTTCTTCGATTAAATCACTAAGGGCGATTCCTAAATTGATATAACGCTTGGCAATAGAAATGACCAAACGCAAATTGGAACGGATCATTTTCTCTCGAGCGGCTTTATCACCTTTGACAACACGGCGAGCTAACAAGAACTCTTCTTCTGGAGTTAGAAGTGGAATGTTTTTGATATCTTTAAGATATGACTTAACAGGATCCATAGTTGGTGGATATTATGTCATCGGCTTTTAAGCAAAGCAACTCTAAATTTAGATTCTTGGCCACTAGGGCAAATAAGTTGCCTTGCTTAAAAGAACGATGAAATAAATATATTATTTCCTTTTTGCTGTCTTCTTGACAGACGTAACTTTAACTAAAGCGGCCTGAGCTGCTGCTAAACGAGCAATCGGCACGCGATAAGGAGAACAAGAAACATAATTCATTCCTACACGGTGGCAGAATTTCACGCTTTCTGCTTCACCGCCATGCTCACCGCAAATACCAATTTTAATATCTTTACGTGTCAAACGACCACGTTCGATACCAATCTTAACCAGCATTCCAACACCTTCTTGATCCAAACTTTGGAAAGGATCATCACGGAATATCCCTTTACCGCCTTCTTTTTCATTAGCCACATACACTGGCAAGAAACGGCCAGCATCATCACGAGATAACCCTAAGGTCATCTGGGTCAAATCGTTGGTACCGAAGCTAAAGAATTCTGCTTCTTCGGCGATCTGATCTGCTAACAATGCAGCACGTGGAATTTCAATCATGGTACCAATCATGTAAGGCAATTTAACTTTAGCTTGTTTGATCAATAGATCAGCAAGTTCCTTGGTTTGCTTCTTAAGGATAGAAAACTCTTTTTTATCCATGGTCAAAGGAATCATGATTTCAGGTAAAACTTTAATTCCTTCTTTGCGACACTTAATCGCAGCCGCAATGATCGCGGTTACCTGCATATCCAAGATTTCAGGATAGGTAATACATAAACGACAACCACGATGACCTAACATAGGGTTAGATTCATGTAATTGTTCGCAGCGATGTTTAATTTTATCGGTCGAAATACCGGTGATCTTGCTTAACTTTTCAACACCAGCATCATCCTTTGGCGTAAACTCATGAAGAGGAGGATCGATCAAACGGATGGTTACAGGATATCCGTTCATGGCCTTGAAAATACCATAGAAGTCATTGGTTTGAAATGGCAACAACTTAGCCAATGCTTTCTTACGGGTTTCCAACGTTTCAGCAACAATCATTTCTTGAATAGCTAAACGACGTTCCTCTGTATCAAAGAACATATGTTCAGTACGGCAAAGTCCAATACCTTCAGCACCCATCTTGATGGCATTTTCAGCATCATATGGTGTATCTGCATTGGTACGGACATTGATGGTACGAAAACTATCAGCCCATTTAAGAATGGTATAGTATGCGGCAGGCAATTCAGGATCTTTCAATTCCAAATTACCAATATAAATCTCACCAGCAGAACCATCCAGGGTAATATAATCCCCTTGTTTAATTGTTGTTCCGCCAATAACCATACTCTTGGTATCATAATTAATATTTAAAGCTTCACAACCGACGATACAACATTTACCCCAACCACGAGCAACGACAGCAGCGTGGGAGGTTTTACCACCGGTGGCCGTCAAGATACCTTTAGCGGCATGCATACCACCAACATCTTCAGGTGAAGTTTCCTTACGAACCAAGATTGCTTTATCGCCTTTGGCAGCCATTTCCTCAGCTTCAGCGGCAGTAAAGACAACCTTACCTGCTGCAGCACCTGGAACAGCGTTGATACCGCCGCCTAAACGTGCATCTTTTAATTGTTGAATCGAAACCTTCTTGGTATCGATAACCGGATAAAACAAACGTTCGATATCATCAGAGGTAACACGATTAACCGCCTGTTCCTTGGTGATAACAGGATGAACCGCAGATTCAGCATACTTCTTTGGCAAATACCCTTTTTTAACTAGGTCATTCGCTTGAGATTTAGTTAATAAAGGTTTGGTTGCATGATCTAAAGCAATTTGGAAAGCGGCTGCTGGAGATCTCTTACCTGTACGGCATTGAAGCATATAAAGCTTTTCATCTTCGATGGTAAATTCAAGATCCTGCATTTCCTTATAATAAGATTCCAAAATCGCACGCACAGCGCAAAGTTGATCATATGCCTTTGGCATTTGATCTTGCAGAGTCTGTAATTTTAATGGAGTACGAATTCCAGCGACAACGTCTTCCCCTTGGGCATTGATTAAATAATCCCCGTAGAAAGTATTCTCACCGGTATTAGGATCGCGGGTAAAGCATACGCCTGTCCCACTGTTATCCCCTTTATTACCATAGACCATTTGAACCACGTTAACGGCTGTTCCTTTGAGGTCCGTAATCTTTTCTACACGACGATAAGTTTGAGCTTTTTCAGCTTCCCAGCTACCGAAAACCGCCATGATAGCGCCCCATAATTGCTTATAAGGTTCTTGTGGAAAATCTTCGCCCTTGTTCTTCTTATAGAAAGCTTTGAACTGATTACAAAGTTCAATAAGACTCTCGGCAGGAATTTCAGGATCAGTTTTAACACCAAGCTTATGCTTCATTTCATGAAGCATATCTTCCATAGGTTGTTTAGACAATCCCATAGCGGTTGAAGAATACATTTGAATGAAACGTCGGTAAGAATCATAAGCAAAACGAGCGTTACCTGTTTTCTTAGCTAAACCTTCAACGGACTTGTCATTTAACCCTAAGTTCAAAATCGTCTCGAGCATACCAGGCATAGAACGCGCAGCACCGGAGCGAACAGAAACTAATAATGGATCATTAGAATCGCCCAACTTTTTACCAGTTACTTTTTCAAGTTTGGCAACAGCTTCACGAACTTCCTTCTCTAAACCTACAGGAAGTTTGCGACCTAATTTGTAATATTCTTCACAGGTCCCAATGGTGACGGTAAAACCAGCAGGAACTGGAATACCGATACTGGTCATTTCCATAAGACCAATACCCTTGCCCCCTAATACATTCTTTGTTAAATCTTCACCCTTAGCTTCCGCCTTGCCGGCGCCGTATGAAAACACATGCTTTTTACTCATTTGCTTCCTCTTTCTTTATTGAATGATTAATAATAAATTTATCCTCGTAAAAGGGAATCCCTGACTGCCGTCAGGCAGGTGCCTGTTTACGAAAAATTGTTCTGCAAATATTCTTTTAAACGATCGACAGAGATTCTATCTTGCTTCATCGTATCCCGATGACGAACCGTCACTTGTTTGTCTTCTAAAGACTGCACATCCACCGTCACGCAAAAGAACGTTCCCACCTCATCTTGACGACGGTATAATTTACCAATGGCGGCGGTGTCATCATACACACAGGCCATATCTTTTTGTAAATCTTTCTTAATATTCTTAGCCAACGATACAATTCCATCATTCTTCTTCAATAATGGCAAAACCGCTACTTTAATAGGACAAAGCTTATGATGAA
>JBAXBI010000163.1:0-3810 GCA_037142055.1 Candidatus Omnitrophota bacterium
CGGATCAGATCAACCAAATGCCTATTATCAATCTTAGAGATTGCATCGCTTAATATCTGTAGACCATGTGCGACATCACCAATTGAAATTCCATCCTTGATAACTTCTGCCTTAGCCATACCTTGAAGCGCTAATAAAATATCCAAATACACATCCTGAGAACATTCTTCTTGCTCCCCGGCTTTAACAATTTCCCTCTGCACTCCCTGATAAGCAAGAATGCCCATTTGAACAGCACGACTAATCACCGCAAACACACGTCCAGTGATTCGAGAAGACTCTTTCTTGGTTCTCAAAAGATGAATCAAATCTGGGACTATATCCCCTCCTAAACACGCGGCGGCATCTATCACATATTCAAGAGTCTGATGGTCAAGATCTTGACGAACAAGCAATTTGACAATAGCTGGTGCTGTATTCTCTCCGCCTAAACTCAAAAGCCTGATAAATATTCTGCGCTGAGATGCACTATATAAGGGAGATTTAATCATAAAGTACAGGATTTCATTTGCTGGAAGAGTTTGCATTATTCTTCGAACAGCATAAACCTTAAAACTGTCTTCATATTCAATAAGCTCAGCTAAATGTAGAATTGTTTCTATTTGTCTATTTCCAGACCAATTTAAAAACTTATCCGAATGCAAGCGTAAATCGACAAAGCCATCTATTAAAGCTTCACATTTTTCTTCCATGTAATGCCTTCTCCAAGACCAAAATAACCATCTATAACGAGATATAAACTGCATTGCCAAGAGAATAGCTGTAATAATAATGAATATTCCACAACTGAGCACTACAAAATGCTCCTGAAGGAAGGCATTGAACTGTTCAAAAAGCTTTACTAGGCTACTCTCATCAGGTCTAGCGAAGGCGCACTGACTTACGATAATCCCAAGTCCAAATACCCCAACCGTAAGTGACCTCTCCAGCTTTCTAATTGCACTCGTCCCTTGAACGTTTAGCGCAAGAACGCCACCCGCCTCTAGCGCAGCAAGGTTGATTAAGGCATGTTTCTTGGCCGCTGCAAACAAGCCTGCCTTTCGGGCTATTACTTCTGCCTGAGTCTCACTCCTACAGGAAACAAGCATAGCCTTCTTCGTTTGTCGATATTTCTGAGTATATGCTTCAGTGATATCGTCGAAAATACGTATTAAATCTGCTTGATGTTCCTTACCAGAATCTAACTTTAGCCTCCCGAGAATCATCTTAATAACCTGTGGATGCATCGCTAGCCATTGGGCTAACAAAACATCACGCATCTCTGAAGAATCCCGCCCTGGGCCTTCTAACGGACAAAACTCTTTTTCCTCAATAAATGACTGTACATGGATAAAATGTTCGACAATACCATCGATATGTCCAAAATTTAGATTCAACAACGTCTCTAGAAGTTTAAAGCGCTCTGGTCTAAGGCCAAGAGGCTTCGCTAAAGCAGCGGTGGAAGAGGCTGAATCGTTATCTGGGGGTTCAACAACACTAACTCCCTCATCCGGCATTTTAGAGAGAAACGACTGGATCCGCGTCGTCGTCCATGGAAATTCACGAGCCACATCAAAAAGAATATTCTCCCCATCTTTATCTGCAGCAATAAATCGACGAAGCTCAAGGGATAGAGACTCGACTGCAACTTGAACATCACTCGCGGGTCTCTCAAGAGAACCCAGTTCCCTTTCAGTTCGAAACGCATCGCTAGAAATGAACCTATCCAGATTAAAACGATACTTACGTAACCAGTAACGTACAGCTTTTGCCTCCCCTGACATCTCTTGCGCACGCAAAGACGAGCTCGTTAAAAAGACATTCAGCAAACGGATCGCTTCATTGACATCTCCCCTGCTAGTTATAGAGGTTTCAACAGCCTGTTGCGCAGCTAACCTGCCCGATGCAGAATAATAAATCTTTTCTAGAAGAATCCTTCTTGCCACTCCATGTTTACGCAAAGTTAAAAGGAAATACAATGTTGATGCATTAAACAAAACAATCCCAACTGGAATACCGAAAGCGGTCGGCAAAAATGCCAACGCCAACCCAGTTAAAACCCAGCCTAAGATCATAACCGGTGAGTTCGCTTTAAAGGTTTCCTGAAACTTTTCACTATTCTCTTTTAACTGCGCACGAGTTGCAGCGTCGATATTTACTTTTTGAGGACGAGTCATAGCCTCATCCGAAACGGCTTCCATAAAGCTATCCCCAGCCTCGGCAGAACCCTTAAGCTCACAGACATTCCCATTTTCATTACGTCGAAAGGAATAACTGTCTAACACAAAATTCGTAATCATAGCTACTAACGAAAAACTAACACCGACAACAGCAATGCTGTCGTCTATAGACCACGGAGTCTCTTTAGGCGTCCAGCCTCCACGCTGACTGGCAGAAAGCGATGTCATTGCTAATCCATATACAAGTACTGTTAACATTCTACGTATGCAGATGGATCGAGAAGGTGTCGTGACAACCCCAACTTCTTTTTCTGTAGCTAAAGATCTTCCATCAACCTTATGAAACACCGCAACCTTCGTAGGCGCATAAGAATTCCAACCCTTATAATCAAAAAGATTAACCTCATCAGTCATGGCCATAATATCTGGAATTGTTTTAGAATATTCTTCTAAAGCCCGCTTTAGGATGGGTGGCATTAAATTCCAGTCCTGCTTATACACAGCCCAGTTGTATTCTAGGTGGAGTTTGCGAACATGCCTTAGGGCAGGGGCAATGACCGTGTTTTTAAATAAACATTCATCAAAATGCATCTTTCTTAAGTTTGATAGTGATACCTTCTTCATCCTTTTAAACTCATCGTCGGTAACTCTAGCAAATATCTTTAAAACATTTTCTTGGGCCTCGCTTAATGGGCTATGCCAAGAAAGGAACACTTTTGGGGAAACCCGCTTGCCGACTGGAGTTCTATCTGTTTCCTCTGTATCCGCTGCAGCTTCTAAGAATTTATAAACTCGCTTATCTTGCTCCTCTTGTCCCAAACCAGAAATTTTCTCAAGAAGCCTCTTAAAGGATTGCCTTTCTCTTGTTCGCATGGCGGCGGGAAAATCATTGCATGTCACAACTTTTTTCAATGCTTCTTCAAAAGCCTGGTAATTAGTCAGCACTTGGCCTTTGACTAAAGCAATTTCCTTCGCATAACCCAAAAAGGCTTCGGACATTTTAGGAGTAAAGAAATTCCAGTCCTCAGAAATCATTTGCGCCACCCCAACAGCCAAACCTTCCACATAAGTCTTAGTCGCATTGACCTCTCTTTCTGAATGCGCATACATCTTTCTAATGTTTTCCTGAGTTGATAAATAATTCATTAATGATTCATGGTCGCTCCAAGAAGCAATAATTTGTTTATTGTAGTTCTTTTGAAAATATTTGATCCTACTGTCGTCTTTCTGCTTTTTAATAAAAGAAGGGCCAAATTCAAGTATTAATTTGTCACAATCCCCAAATCCATGATAATCAAACTCATGCCAACTAAAGATCCTGTCAAAAATAACAGTCGGAAACTCTCTTGTGGGGCTTGCCTCTTTATAAATCTCAGTTGCCATTTTGAGAAAAGCCTTCCACCGACCTTCACAACAACCTTTTAAATCTTTAAATTCTGTGTAAGCCAACAAGAACAATAACTGGTCTTTGTCAGGACTATTAGAGGCCTTAATTGTTTTACCTACTCTCTCATATGCCAAAAGCCTTTGCTCAAAATCTGGCAATACTACTTTCACCTTTTGAGGGATAGCTCTAACCCTATTGGTCAACAAAAGCTTCGCTTCATAATTATCTGCTTGAGCTCTAACCTTTTCTAATACGTCTCTTAGC
>JBAXBI010000164.1:0-3805 GCA_037142055.1 Candidatus Omnitrophota bacterium
TATCCATTGACGAATGGTATCTGGTAAGGCTTTAATATAATCAGAAGCGGCTATAAAGACGCCTTTTTCATTTTTAAGTAATTCAGTAACGTAAGAGAGTTTAGCGTTTTGGTTGCCATGTAAAAGATTATCACGTTCAACGCTCAAAGCTTGACGGCGAAGCTCGTTATAGCTGGTGACCGACCAGATATCGGTTGCAACATTATACTTATTCTCAAGAATTCTCTGGGCTTCTAATACTTGATTCATGATGGCGCCACTACCCAGGAGATGGGCGCGCAAGTCCGATTGTTTGCTGGATTGACTAAAGCGATACATTCCTTTGATAATGCCTTCCTTGACATCTCCAGGGATTGCAGGCATAGGATAATTTTCATTTCCTATACTTAAATAATAAAAGACACTTTCTTGCTTTTCATACATGCGGTAAATCCCATTACGGATAATAACGGCAATTTCATAAGCAAAGGCAGGGTCGTAACAAATAATATTAGGTACGGACGATAAAAGGATGTGGCTATGGCCGTCCTGGTGCTGTAGGCCTTCTCCGTTTAAGGTGGTGCGTCCAGAGGTGGCGCCAACTAAGAATCCTTTGCAACGTAAATCACCAGCAGCCCAAATCAAATCGCCGATACGTTGAGGTCCGAACATGGAATAATACGTATAGAAGGGGATGGTGTTGATATTATGGTTTGCATAGGCGGTTCCTGCTGCTATGAACGAAGAAATCGCTCCTGCTTCATTGATACCTTCTTCGAGGATTTGTCCATCCTTGGCTTCTTTGTAATACATAAGACTGTCAGCATCAACAGGTTCATAGAGCTGACCTACATGAGAATAAATGCCTGCCTGACGGAAGAGGCCTTCCATACCAAAGGTACGAGCCTCATCAGGGATGATAGGGACAATTAATTTACCAATTTTCTCATCACGCAGTAGCTTTGATAAGATACGAACATAGGCCATGGTCGTTGATACCGAGCGGCCTTCTGTGCCTTTGTAAAATTCTTCTAAGAGATCTTCTGATGGTGTTGCCAGAGGAGTGGTTTTAGTGCTCCTATATGGTAAATAACCGCCTAATGCTTTACGGCGTTCCTGAAGGTATTGCATTTCAGGAGAATCATCAGCCGGACGATAGAAGGGTGCTTTAGCTACATCTGCGTCAGAGATGGGAATATTAAAGCGAGTACGGAATTCTTTGAGTTCCTGCTCGTTGAGCTTCTTCTGCGAGTGGGTAATGTTTTTGCCTTCACCGCTTTCACCTAATCCATAACCTTTAATAGTTTTGGCAAGAATAACCGTAGGGGCGCCTTTAAATTCAACGGCAGCTTTATAAGCGGCATAAACTTTTTCTGGATCATGGCCACCGCGACGGATCTTTTGAATTTGTTCATCAGAGAGATGTTTGACCATTTCCAAGAGTTTTGGATCTGTGCCAAAGAACTTTTCCCTAACATAGGCGCCTGATGAGACGCTGTATTTTTGATACTCGCCATCGACTACTTCACCCAAGCGACGGGCTAAAAGTCCTTCAGAGTCTTTTTCTAATAATGGATCCCAATCGCTTCCCAAAATGACTTTGATAACGTTCCAACCAGCTCCACGGAAGAGAGCTTCTAATTCTTGAATGATTTTGCCATTACCACGCACAGGGCCATCAAGGCGCTGAAGATTACAGTTAATAACAAAAATTAAGTTATCTAGTTTTTCACGGGAGGCCATAGTTATCGCGCCGAGTGATTCGGGTTCGTCGCTTTCGCCATCTCCCATGTAAACCCAAACCTTATGATCATCCTTAGCTTTAAGTCCACGATCTTCCAGATAGCGGGTAAAGCGAGCTTGGTAAATTCCCATTATGGGTCCAAGTCCCATTGAAACGGTTGGGAATTGCCAGAAATTAGGCATTAACCAAGGATGAGGATAAGATGATAAGCCACCAGTAGGGGCTAGTTCTCTGCGAAAATTAATCAAGTTTTGTTCGTTTAAGCGGCCTTCTACGAAGGCTCTGGCGTAGATGCCTGGGGAGGCGTGACCCTGGAAATATATCAAATCCCCACTAAAAGTGGAGGGATTTGTCTTAAAAAAGTGATTAAATCCCACTTCATAGAGAGTTGCAGAGGAAGCATAGGTAGATATGTGTCCGCCAATACCTTCTGTGTTTTTATTAGCCCGAACTACCATAGCCATAGCATTCCAGCGGATAATACTTTTAATACGTCGCTCTAAATCTCGATTTCCAGGGAATGAGGCTTGTTTTTCTTTAGAAATAGTATTGATGTAAGGAGTGTTTAAGGTAAAGGGTAAGGTGACTCCACTTTCTTGAGCTCTAATTTGAAGCTGCTGAAGCAAGAATTGAACCCTTTCAGGTGTCCCATTGGAAAGAACATAGTCTAAGGACGCCAACCATTCCTTAAGTTCAACTTCATCTATGACGGGTGTTTTTTTAACATTAGAATCATTACTCATACAGGTCTTAACTCCTTTAATAATCCCTCGAGAATAAGGGGGTAATGTATCGATGACATAGCTTTTTACAGTTACTTAAAGCAAGCAACTGGTAAAGTAAGAATTCATTTAAAAATTCTGGATATTGTAGTATGCCAAGGGAATATTGGCAAGAATATTTAAGCTTAGTGCGGAAGGAGGGACTCGAACCCTCAAGGCTTTCGCCATACGCTTCTGAGACGTACGCGTATACCAAATTCCGCCACTTCCGCAAATAACATGGGTGAAGTATACTGGTATAAAATTTATCTGTCAATCCATTTTGGGGTAAGCGTTTCCCGAAAATAGCCTTCTAGGCCTTGAAAAGCGCTTATTTATAGTCCATATTTATAGTAAAGCAGTAGATATAGACTATGAAAACCCCATTAGCCATCCTCATACTGGTGAGTTTTATTATCACAAGCATCATAGGACCTTTACCGGTTCAGGCACAAGAAATCTATTTGCCAGCACCTGGAGTGAGGGTTCATTTAAGTCCCCAATTTAGTCCTTCGATTTTAAAAGGCATCAAGGTTCAAACGGAGAATCCATTTCAGTTTGAATTTATTCTAGATAAAGGGGAAGAAAATAAGGCTAAGAATGACATACGATTAAAAGAAGAAGCAACAAAGTTGATTAAATATTTCCTTGCCTCTTTAACCATCCCTGAGAAAGACCTGTGGGTTAACCTTTCTCCCTACGAAAAAGACCGCATCATTCCGCAGTCCTTTGGGCTAACAGAAATGGGGCGAGACTTACTTGCCCAAGACTACATGCTTAAACAAATTACTGCTAGTCTCATTTATCCAGAAGATGAAGTGGGAAAGAAGTTTTGGAAAAGGGTGTACGAAGAATCCGCTAAGCGCTACGGCAGGACAAATATTCCAATAAATACTTTTAACAAGGTTTGGATAGTGCCAGAGAAGGCGGTTGTTTATGAGAATGCAAAGGCTGGAACGGCGTATGTGGTGGAATCAAAACTGAAGGTCATGCTAGAGCAGGATTATTTTTCGATGGAGAAGCATGTAGGGATCGCTCCAACACCTGTGTCATTGCGAGGGAGCGATAGCGACCGAAGCAATCTTTTAAACACTAAAAAGATTGTTTCGCTCCCGTTGGTCGCTCGCAATGACACAGGTATAAGCAAGGACACGAGTACACTAGGCTTCCAAATCGTCCGAGAGATCGTCATCCCGGAGCTGAATAAGGAAGTCAACGAGGGGCAGAATTTTGCCCAGCTGCGGCAGGTCTATAACTCGCTGATTCTTGCGACGAGATACAAGAAGAAGATTAAGGATAGTATCCTAGCACAGGTGCATGG
>JBAXBI010000165.1:0-3805 GCA_037142055.1 Candidatus Omnitrophota bacterium
GGTATCCCAGGACATCTTCATATGCATGTGGTACCGCGTTGGAGAGGCGATCATAATTTTATGCCAGTAGTTGGAGCGACAAAGGTTATTTCTCAGTCGCTTAAGGCTATCTATCAATTGTTGACAAATGCAGACCAGAAAAAACTTCGAAGAGTTAGAAGATAAAATTTTAGCGCCCTATGCGATGAAAAGCAAGGATTCGGCTGGGCGCGAGCATGAGGAGCCTCAGCACGAGGGACGCACATGTTATCAACGCGACCGTGACCGGGTTGTTCATGCAGAGGCCTTTCGCAAACTTGAGTATAAAACTCAAGTTTTTGTTATTTTTGAAGGTGATTACTACCGTACACGTTTAACCCATACCATTGAAGTCGCTCAACTCGCTCGCACCATTGGTCGAAACTTAAAACTTAATGAAGATTTAATTGAAGCCATTGCCTTAGCTCATGATTTGGGACATCCGCCTTTTGGTCATGCTGGAGAAGAAGCTCTCGATGAGATCGTGCGCAGCGGTAAAGGCAAAGGGTTTAATCATAATCTGCGAAGTTTTGAAATTGTTACTAAGTTTGAGAAAAAGTATCCCAATTTTGATGGGCTGAATTTGACGCGTGAAGTATTGGTTGGAATTTTAAAACATGAGACGATCTATGATACGCCCGCCGGTGCTGCCTACCGAAAATTTAGGGAAGGACCGACACTCGAGGCGCAGGTTGTTGATATTGCCGATTCCTTAGCGTATTTAAATCATGATATTGATGATGGGATTACATCGGGCTGTATTAATGAAGAAGATTTGATGGATAATTTTTTGTGGCAGAAGGCGGTTAAGAAAATTGGAACTGAAGCAAGACATCGCGATCCTCAAATGTTTAAATATCAAATCGTCAAAGAATTAATTGATATGCAGGTCAAAGACTTATTAATTGCAACCGACGACAGAATTAAAGAAATTTCATTTACGTCTTCAGAAAGTGTTAAAGCTTGCAAAGAGAAAGTAATTCGTTTCTCCAAACAAATGGCCTTAGAAAGAGATGGCTTGCAACAGATGCTCAATGATAAACTCTATCATCATTGGCGGGTCGAGCGGATGACGACAAAAGCTAAAAGAGTCATTCAGGATTTATTTGACGTTTATCTTAAGAATCCAAAGCAACTGCCGTATAATGTTTATCCGAGGCAGGAGAAATTTACTGAATCGCAACAATATGAAATCATAGGTAATTATATAGCTTCCATGACAGACCGTTTTGCTCTTGATGAACATAAACGGCTGTTTGATCCATATCAAAAAGTATGACAAACATTCCTTCTTCAAAACGTTATCGTTTAATTTTTGCTGCTGTTCACATGGTGTATCGGCTGGTTAATTCCACCTATACCGTTGCGGAATTAACGTTGCGGTTAACACGTTTGCTGTGTCAATTTATTCATGCTTCTTCTGCCGATATTTATTTAATCGATCCTGTTAAAAAGAACGTTAATCTTGTCGCAAGTTTTAATAATCAAATTAATATTTTGCGTCAGAAGCCACGCGAGTTGAAAAATATTTCATCTTTAATTATGGGCGTAACGCAGGGGCAGGCGGTTTTAGAAGATCATGTTATAGGGCTCCCATTAATTAGCGATGATTATATTGGGGCGATATTTATTCGTCGTTTCAAAAATCACGATGCTTTTGTCGAATTTGATAAACATATGCTGTCTGTTTTTGCCGAGCAGGCGGTTACTGCTATTAAGAATTTACAGTTCCATCAACAGCAGGAACAGGTGATTTTAGGAAGTATTAAGTCGATTGGTAATCTTTTAGCCAGGCACAACCATCCCTTAACGCATACACCCGCTTATATGAAAACGGTTCGCATTCTAGCCAAACATTTAAAAATCAGCGACGATGGTCTGAAGTCCTTAGAGTACGCATGTTTATTACATGATATCGGAGTTATTGATGTTCCGTTTTCAATTCTATCGAAAAGGAAAGAATTAACACCTAAAGAATTTAAAGTTATCCGTCAGCACACAGCTCAAAGTGTAGCGCTTATTAAGCCTGTTGGTTTTTTAAAGCCAATTTTGCCGATTATTTTATATCATCATGAACATTATGATGGGAGCGGTTATCCGTCGGGATTAAAGAAAGAACAGATTCCGTTAGGGGCTCGTATAATTGCTCTCGTCGATGCTTTTGAGGCAATGATTCAGGCAAGGCCATATCGACGTCACATCTTAACGGTCTCCCAAGCGCTCGTCGAGATAAAAGCAAAAAGTGGTAGTCAGTTCGATCCTAAAATCGTCGATATTTTCTTAAAACTCTCTCGTCAAAAAAACTTCAGAAATATCTTGTCATTGCTTAAGGGGTAGAATTATAATCACTTAATTGATCAAAAGTTTCCAAGAGCTTTTATACTTATAACAACACAAAAAATACATTTAAATTTAGGACTAATATATATGAATATTAATTATAAAGAACCGCAGTTCGAGCTTTTCCCAGCAAATTCTGCTACTTTAGAGGATATTAATAAGCCAAAGTTCCTTCTTGCAACTTTGACCCTATCGACAGAAAGTCTTGTCATTTTAGTGATTTTGGGTATAATGATTGCGCTTTTTTCATTTTCTTTAGGTGTCGAACGTGGTAGGCATTTAGCCGCGCAAAGTTTGGATGAGAAGATATCTGCAGCATGGAATGTTGGTGGGCGTCGTCTTTCAACCGTTCCCAGTGTACCTGTTGCGACAACTTCAAGTATTCCTCTACCAGCAACTAACAAAGTTGTTGGTAATGCAGGTTTTATACATTCAGGCTTTGTTGCAAAAGTGACAAAGACAGCTCCCAAGGCTTTCGTCGCTAAAACGATGCCAACAGCGACGGTCAGTACTTCTGGAAGTAAATGGACTGTTCAGGTAGGCACTTTTAAGAATGAAAATTATGCACAACAAGAAGCGCTTGGATTGAAGGCGAAAGGATATCCAGTTTTTCTTATTAAGTCTAAGGATTTTTATCTTCTCTGCGTCGGGAATTATGGCTCCTCCACTCAGGCAGATAGTTTCCTAAAAAAGATTCAAGCGAAATATCAAGGTAGTCAGGTAAGGAGATTTTAATGTCATTACACTCGTCACTCAAGATCGATAAAGCTTCTGCTACACAGCGTACGGTGCAAACGCGAATTGAACGCATCAAGGATATGATGAAGAAAGGTCTATGGAAAGAAGATAGTACCGTCATCGGTCTTCCTAAGACTAAAATTGTTCGTGTCAAAGCCAAGAAAAAGGTTAAGGCTGAAGGGGATGCTGCTGCTCCTGCTGCTGGTGCAACTGCTGGGAAACCTGCTGCTGCCGCAAAGCCTGCCGCCGGTGGTGCCAAGAAGTAATTGGCATTCTTTTCATGAGAATCTTTTTACGAATTTGCTCATCTGTATTCCTTATAATTGCCTTACAGGCAATAGGATATGCGGATGAGCATTTTCCTTTTTTAGCCCAGGTCGCTAAAGAGTCTGTTAATATTCGTTCTGGAGCTAATACAAACTTTGAAAAGCTTGATAAATTAAATCGTGGCAGTGAAGTTGTCGTCTTAGGGAAAAGTTTTGATTGGTATAAAGTTCAACTTCCCAGAACATCCAAAGCGTATATTCGTGCAGATTATCTAAAGATTCGTCAAGACTCAATTGCTGATCTTACCGGTGATAAAGTTAATATTCGAGCTTTACCCAACAGTAATTCCACCAGCCTTGGGGTAATTAAAAAGGGAGAGTTCCTTAAAACGATTGTTTTAACTAATGGTTGGTGGCAAGTTGAGCCGCCAACAGAGGCTGTT
>JBAXBI010000166.1:0-3794 GCA_037142055.1 Candidatus Omnitrophota bacterium
ATTACGACCGAAGCACCATTAGGCAATATAGCTAGTATTGATGATGAAAATGTTGCATTGGCTCAAAGAGTTATTAAGTTGACTGGTAAAAAGGATAAAATTTATAATTTATTTTTGAAGCATCGGTTGATCAGTCCACAGTTTCAGAAAAAAATAGATGAAAAAGGTTCAGGAACAACTGCAAAAGGGATTAAGGGGAGTGAATTACATAAGCTAGATGTATTTTTCCCAACCCTACCAGAACAAACAAAAATCGCTACATTTCTTAAGGCTGTTGACGACCGATTAAACCAACTGAAACAGAAGAAAATCCTATTGGAGCAATATAAAGAAGGGGTGATGCAAAAAATCTTTGATCAGGAAATCCGATTTAAAGAAGTTGATGGTAATGAATTTCCTGAATGGGAATTAAAAAAGATGATGGAAATTGGTGAATTTAAAAATGGAATAAATAAAGGGAAAGAGGATTTTGGGTTTGGTTTTCCATTTATAAACCTAATGGATGTTTTTGGAAAATCAACTATTTCAGATTTAAAACTTGATCTGGTAAATGCTAATGAGAAGGAACTTAAATTGTATGAATTAAAGAAAGGGGATGTTTTGTTCATTCGATCTTCCGTAAAGAAATCAGGTGTAGGTGAAACATCTTTGGTTTTGGAAGACTTAAAGAATACCGTTTTTAGTGGTTTTTTGATTAGGTTCCGTGATACCAAGTTAGGAATTGATTTAGGTTTTAAAAAGTACTGTTTTGCGGTAAAAAAATTCAGAGAAAATCTGATTGCATTAAGTACAACCAGTGCAAATACCAATATCAATCAGGAATCACTAAATGAATTAGTAATTCCCATACCATCACTTGAGGAACAAACTAAAATTGCTAATTTTCTATCAGCCATTGATGAAAAGATAAACTGTTGCACTGACCAGATCAGTAAAACAGAACAATACAAAAAAGGATTATTACAAAAGATGTTTTGTTAAAAATTAACAATATGAAAAACCAGTCAGAATTATACTACGATATTTTAAAGGAATGTGCCGAAAATGAGGCCATGCCAATGGATGTTTTATGCAATAAATACGAACTTTCCGAATGTAGTATAGTTTATAAAAACATGGAGGATTTAGAATTTATATTTCGCTCAAATGGGCAAGTTAAGTTATTGCCTCAAGGGTTTGCCACATATTTGGCAATTAGTAGTCAAAAACAATCTAACGAGCAAGCGCAAAAGGCTACTGAGCAAGCTATTAAAGCTATCAATTATGCAAAATATGCGCTTTGCATTAGCATTGTTACTTTTGTCGTAAGTGTCATATTTAGTATCCTGCAATTAGTTTATAAATAATAATGCCTAAACAACCTGAACAAGTATTAGAAGATAATCTGGTAATCCAACTGCAAACGTTGGGTTATACCTATGTTACGATCAACGATGAACGTGATTTATTAGCCAACCTTAAAAAACAACTGGAAAAGCATAACGGTATTCAGTTCACCGTAAAAGAATTTGATCGGGTGTTAAATATCCTTAGTAAAGGTTCAGTTTTTGAAAAAGCCAAAACCCTTCGTGAGAAACAACATATAGTTAAAGATAACGGTGAAAGTTTATACTTCGAATTTATCGAACAGGAAAACTGGTGCCAGAACCAGTTTCAGGTTACCAATCAGGTTAGTAACGAAGGTACGTACAAAAATCGCTATGATGTAACCCTTTTAATTAATGGGTTGCCATTGGTTCAGATTGAATTGAAACGTAGGGGAATTGAGCTAAAAGAGGCGTTTAATCAGATCAACCGTTACCAGCGTCATTCGTTTGGTGCAAGTATTGGATTATTTCAGTTTGTACAGATTTTTATTATCAGCAATGGTGTAAATACCAAGTATTACGCTAATAACAGATACCAATCATTTAAACAAACTTTCTATTGGAGCCATACCGACAATAAAACCGTTAGCCAGTTAGAAAAATTTGCTTTTTGTTTTCTGGACACCTGCCATGTGTCAAAGATGATATGCAAATATATAGTACTTAGCGAGGCGTATAAGATACTTATGGTATTGCGACCCTACCAGTATTATGCTGTTGAAACGTTGATTGAATGGGTTAAAAACACCGCTAAAAACGGATATATCTGGCATACTACAGGCAGCGGTAAAACTTTAACGTCTTTTAAAGCAAGCCAAATCCTGATGAATTTACCAAAGGTAAAAAAAGTGGTGTTCGTTGTTGACCGTAAAGATTTGGATTTCCAGACCACCAAAGAATTTAACAGCTTCAGCAAGGGCAGTATAGACGGTACAGATAACACGAATGCTTTGGTGAAGCAATTTACTGACAGTACCAAATTGATCGTTACAACCATCCAGAAACTGAATACCGCTATCAGTAAAAAGCAGTATCTGGTACGTATGGAGAAACTGAAGGATGAACGGATCGTGTTTATATTCGATGAATGCCACCGTAGCCAGTTTGGTGAAACCCATTCAAGAATCAAATCTTTCTTTAAGAACATTCAACTGTTTGGCTTCACTGGTACACCTATTTTTGTTGAAAATGCTGTTAAAAATGAACTAGGTAAACGTACCACTGCTGAACTGTTTGGTGACTGTCTGCATAAATACGTGATTACGGATGCCATTAAGGATGAAAACGTATTAAAGTTTTCGGTAGAGTATGTTGGACGGTATAAACAAAAGGAAAGTAGAACCAACGTTGATATCGAAGTAGAGGATATAGACCGTAAGGAACTGATGGAATCACCTCAACGATTGGATAAGATTACGGATTACATATTGGATAACCACAACCGTAAGACTTACAGCCGTGAATTTACTGCCATGTTTTGCGTTTCCAGTGTGGAAACCTTGATTAAGTACTATGAACTTTTCCAGAAGAAAAAGGAAGCTGGTCAACACGACTTACGTATAGCCACTATTTTCAGTTTTGCAACCAATGAGGATGATAAGGAGGCTAATGGGTTTATCCCTGAAGAATTGTCAGTATTAGAAGATGCAAAAGTCTTGTACGGGTTACAGGCACATAGTCGTGAGAAGCTGGATGAGTTTATCAGTCATTATAATAAGATGTTTGATACCAGCTATTCAACCAAAGACAGTGAATCTTTCTACAACTATTATAATGATATATCAAAAAAGGTTAAAGAGCGAAAGATTGATATACTGTTAGTGGTAAACATGTTCCTCACTGGCTTCGACAGTCCTACGCTGAACACTATGTATGTAGATAAGAACCTTAAATATCATGGTCTGATACAAGCATACTCCAGAACCAACCGTATCCTAAACGAACAGAAAAGTCAGGGTAACATAGTCGTGTTCCGCAACCTAAAACAGAATACCGATGATGCTGTAGCTTTATTCTCCAACAAGGATGCGAAGGATATTATAATGCTCGAACCGTACGAAGAGTATGTTAAGAAATTCAGCCAGGCATTCATCGATTTGCTGAAAGTAGCACCCACAGTAAATTCGGTAAATAATCTTCCTAGTGAAGTGGAAGAATTGGAATTCATCAAGGCATTTCGTGAGCTGATGCGTTTAAAAAATGTGTTAACCACCTTCGCTGATTTCAATTTTGAACATCTGGTAATGAACGAACAGTTGTTTGAAGATTATAAGAGCAAGTACCTTGATCTTTGGCAGAAAGTAAAGACCGACCACCAGAAAGAGAAGGTTTCGATACTGGAAGATGTAGACTTTGAACTGGAATTAATTCACCGTGATGAAATAAATGTTGCATATATTCTGAAATTACTGGCAAACTTAAAAGGTA
>JBAXBI010000167.1:0-3777 GCA_037142055.1 Candidatus Omnitrophota bacterium
TGGCCTTTATTCCCTCTTGAAAAGTCACTTAAACGCAAACCATCCGGATGGTTAACTAATTTAGGTAAAACAAACCTTACTAACGCTAGAGGGGTTTTTTCATAATTTAAATACTCTTTCTCTCTCATCATGATTCCACTTAGGTTACCTACTTCCATAAAGAAGCCATATTGTCCATTTTGATACCGTGCTCTATTTTTTGCCCTATAACCAATTACATGTCTTCTATACAAATCAGCCATGGCCTTAAAATTTTCTGCCTCTCGAGCAGCCTTAAAACTATGCCCTTGTTTTTCTGCCTCTGGAAACTCTCCTTCATCTTGGATAGAATCTAATGCTTTTAATATCTCTACTCTGGCATTCTCTGGGTTGGTCCAATAATTATCTTCAATCTCAAGCGTACGAAGTGCTTTAGGATTCTTCTGATCAACCAATTCTGGCACAGCAAATCTCAACATAGCAGCAGGACTACTTTGCTTATCAAAATAATTTCTATACCCCGTCATCAACCCACTTAAACCATGCGCCTCACCAAAAAATATTACCTGTCCATACTTTTCTATGACCTCTTTCCTATAGATATCTGCCATAAGCTCAACATTACCTTGCAAACGGGCTTCTCTAAAACCATCGATTGTGTTTAATACCTCTAGGATTGCCATTCGGGCATTCTCAGAGTCTGTCCAATAACTATCCTGAATCTCTGAAGGATGAATGGCAGCAGCTACTTCAGGTAAAACATCCCATAACCATTTTGCAGGACTTGCTCCCATATCTTCCATTTTCTTTGCCAAGAAACTCCCCAAACCCTTTTCCCTTAAAAACCCTAGCTGACCATTAGGATATTTCGTTGAGTCTAATGTTGAAACATGATTCATAACATTATTTCTATAAAGCTCAACCATAGTCTTTACATCAGAGGCTTCACGTGCGGTTTTAAACTTTCCTCCCTCAATATCATCCAACACTACTAAAGAATAATTTCTAGCTGTGATTTCATTATCCCAAAATCCTTTAGGGAATGTCATACGACTTGCCATCTTAGCTCGGTACCACCACTTGGCTTGGTTATAATCAAAGCCTTCCACAACTTTTCGTCTAACTTCTTGACGATATTCTCTGTCAGTCATGAACTTATTAAATAACCCTCTAAATCTTTGGCTAAGAAAAGCTCCTCTAGATCGCGCCCATTGATTTCTTGCGTAAACTGATTCTTGAGAAGAACCTGCCTCCTGTACTGGATCCTGAAATATCATCGCTTGATCTGTAAATTCCCGCATATCTTTCCTAGATTTTTCAACAATATCAGTCTCATTTCTTGCTATTCGTCCTACTTCTAACATCACTTCCTTTAATAATCCCCTTTTATCCTTGTCCGTTAATAAATACATTTGAGCTTGGATTTGTGCTCTTACCCTTCCTGGTACAATCGTCTGAAATCCATACTTACGAGTATCTCTCTCAATAATTTCAACCATTCTATTAAAAACATAACAAGCTCTTAATTGATAATAATTATCCGGATTCTTAACTGGCTGTCGTATTTCTTCATTCATATCCAACAAAGGATGCAGAGGATCGCCGTGAATTAATTCTGCTATTATCGTTTGGACTTCTTCAAGGATACTCCATTTAAACATTTCTTTATTGTAGGGTTTATCATCCTCCCTATCCTGAGGCATGGTAATTTCGAGCTTATGTTCTCTAATGCTTTTAAGATGTTGCCCCTCATGAGATTCAACTTTTCGAACAATATTCTGATCAACATCTTGAGCGGTTCTTAACGCCGCATACTCTCCAATTCTTAAAACTAGATTAGCCCAGAACATATCCAGAGGCATCTGTCTACCTATGCTTACTAAAGGCAGCATTTGTTTTATATCTTTCATGCGCGCAGGTACAGTTTTTGCAATATCAACAGCATTCTTCCATCTGGCTAAATATCCTTTCTTATAATCCTTTAACTGAATGATACAGCCATAATTAGCTTGAGCTTTTGGAAGTTCGATGAAATTCTTAAAAACTTTCTTATCTATGGATATTGGTTTATCAATAGTAACTACCTTTGCTGTTAAAGGCTCACCCCACAACATCTTTAACAAAGGGGCTCTAACAGAATTTACCTCGTATAAATCCAGCGCATGTACAATTAAAAGGTTTTCCTTATTGGCTGATTCAATTGTCCCCATATAACTTTGTGCATAAACCCCAAACTGCGCTAAATACCGAGGGAGTTGTATAAGAATAAAGCGATTTAAATTCCCTTGATTAAATTCCCCAATATCCACACTACCAAAGATTTGCTGCTTTGTAGCCCCCTCCATTTGGGATAATACGCTCCACAAGTCCTGCTGTGTCTTAATAATGTCTTCCCTTTTGCTGACATCATCTTTACTTTCTAGTACTTTCTCTGAAGCCAAGTTTTCTAGGCCTTGAAAATATTCAAAAAGCTTTCTTACTACCTTACCCACCTCGCCGTGAGAATAATCTTTTACAGGTACAAAATCTAATTCTTGCTGGACTTCATATAAATGAATCGGTGTGGCCATAGCAGAATCTTTGTTCTGAGGTTTTGCGAATGCTTCAACCACAACCATTGCTCTACTGTCTTTAATATCAACATCCCCTTGAACAAATCTTAAAACATCGCCTGCATTCATCTTAGTCGCATTCATTGCAGAACTACTTAGTAACCCTCCCAATATAACCCCACCAGAGAAATACTTCCTCGCTGTCGTCTCCTTTGTTATCGGATCTGATTCTTCCTTGATATAGTTATAAACTCCCTTCTTGAAGGCTTGAAGGTAGCGTTGGTAGATGGATTCAACGTCGCTATTCCCTCCCCCTTTGTGGGGAGGGTTAGGGTGGGGGGAGATACCATCAAGGCCCCCTCCCCTTACCCCTCCCACAAGAGGAGGGGAATCAGTTTTATAGCCAATACCTTCTACCTTATTCTTATCCGCATACACCTGCGCCAGGATACTATCCTTGATCTTCTTCTTGTACCACGTCGCTAAGATCAGTGAATTGTAGACCTGCCTCAGCTGGGCGAAGTTCTTGCCTTCGTTGACTTCCTTGGTAAGTTCCGGAATAACGATCTCACGAACGATTTGAGAGCCTAACGCACTAATTCCCTCCCCCTGGTGGGGAGGGGAATTATGTTTCTCCAGCGACAAATAATCCTGCTCTAGCATCACCTTCAGCTTTGATTCCACCACATACGCCGTCCCTGCTTTGGCATTCTCATAAACAACGGCCTTCTCAGGGACAATCCAAACCTTGTTAAACGTGTTAACTGGAATATTAGTTGTCCCATACCTCTTAGCTGACTCCGCATAGATCCTCTTCCAGAACTTCTTTCCAGTCTCATCTTCAGGATAAATAAGCGAGGCGGTTATCTGTTTAAGCATATAGTCTTGAGCTAACAAATCTCTTCCCATCTCGGTTAAGCCAAAGCTTTGGGGAATGATTCTGTCCTTCTCATACGGACTTAAGTTTACCCAAAGGTCTTTTTCAGGGATGGTCATGCTGGCGAGGAAATATTTGATGAGTTTTGTTGCTTCTGCTTTCAATTCCTCCTGTGTCGTTCCCGAATGTTTTTGTCGGGAACCTAGTTCACTCGTGCCTGGACCCCCGACTAAAGCTTTCGGGGGTGACATATTTTGGTTAGCATTAGCGTGTGAAAAATTTTCATCACCTTTATCCAAGATAAAATCAAACTGAAACGGATTGTCCGTATGGACCTTGATGCCTTTGAGGATCGGTGGATTGAATTCA
>JBAXBI010000168.1:0-3728 GCA_037142055.1 Candidatus Omnitrophota bacterium
CACAGGATTATCGCTACTTGTCTTTTTAGCTAATTCCAGGTCAAAATCCAAATGGGCATTGGTCTGACGCATTAAAAAGAAAAATCGCCCCGCATCACGACCTACTTCATCCATCACCTCACGTAAAGTAATGAATTCTCCACGACGAGTTGACATTGACACAGGTTTACCATCGCGATAAATGCTTGCCAACTGGACGATCACCACATCTAAATCATCCACCGTATGTCCTAAGGCTGCTGCAGCCGCTTTAATGCGTGGGATATACCCATGGTGGTCAGGACCTAAAATATTTACAATCCTCTTAAAGCCTCGAGCAAATTTGTCCTTATGATAGACAATGTCTGGAGTTAAATAGGTATAGTCCCCATTGCCCTTTTTAACCACCCTGTCTTTATCATCACCCCATTGGGTGGATTTAAACCATAACGCCCCTTCATTCTCATAAATATAGTTCTTTGCTTTAAAATCATTTAAGAGACTTTCAATGGCCTCAGGAGTTGCAATCTTACTTTGATAAGACCAGATATCAAATATGACATTAAAATCTTCCAGATCTTCCTTGATTACCTTCATCAAATAATCAACCCCAAACTGACGAAATTCATTAAGGTCAATCTTATCTAAATCAGCAGCACTTTTAATAGCATGCTGGCTGATAAAGCCTCCCGCCATCGTACGGATGTAATCCCCTTGATAGCCATCTTCAGGAAATTCAACCTTATCTCCTAAAGCTTCTTTAGCACGAAAGAAAATACTGCGACCTAGGATATTAATTTGATTTCCTTCGTCGTTAACATAATATTCTTTTTTAGCCTTGTACCCGACGGCATTTAGAATATTAACAAGACTATCCCCCACTGCCGCTTGCCGTCCATGGGCCACAGTCAAAGGACCGGTTGGATTAGCGGATACAAATTCTAAACAAAACGGCGTTTGCTCTTTGTAATTAGACAAACCATACTTATCTTTTTGCTCGAGAACTATTTCAAGAATGCTGTAAAAACCTTTAAGGGATAGATAGAAATTAATAAATCCTGGCGGTTTAACTTCAATCTTTACAAAGAAATCATTAAGAGGATTCTTTGCTAAATTCTCTTGAAGCACAGGCAGAATTTCAGAGGCGATCACCATAGGACTCTTCTTAAGAATCCGGCTTAGTTGTAAGGCAATATTACAAGTAAACTCTCCGTGAGCCTTATCGGTGGGTAAATCAACTAAAATAGAAGGCAATGTCTCAAGCTTGGGCAGAGACTGCGCTATTAATTCATTTAATTTTTGACGAATATCGAAAAACATAAGAAAAAACCCCCGCATTTTTTCACGCCTATGGCGGAACAGCGGGGGTTCTCCAACCCGATTTTACAAATATACTCTAAATTAAACTTTCTTCTTCTTGCGTTCTTTGTAGATAACTGAAGGTGCATCCTGCCAAAGATGCTCTAAGCCATAAAATTCTCGTGCAATTGGATCAAAAACATGGGCCACTACATCCCCCATATCTAACAATGCCCAAGCACCAGTATTATCAGGCAAAGCGGCAGAATTAAACCCCTTAATAGTTCGCCCCAGGTGAGCATCAATACCTAAGTCTGACAACCCATCATTAATACCTTGGGAAATTGCATTAACCTGACGGTCAGAAGTTCCAGTTACTAAGACAAAATAATCACAAAAATTAACCAAACCTCTCATATCGAGGATGACAATTTCTTGTCCTTTTTTATCAGCAGCTAATTGAGCAATCTTATTTGCTAATTGTTTGGAAGTAAGTCCTTTGCTTCGGATAGAATCCACTCCCGCTTATTTCTTCTTAAGCTTAGTAGCTTGATCCTTGCTTAACACACGCCAGCATTCATGCGGGCCTTTGAGAGATTTAGCAACAGCAAAAAAACGTCCGCTCTTTTCTTTTACAACAAAATCAGCGGTTTCAAATTTAGCCTTAGTTTTCACATCGTAGAAAGATAATTTCTCCATCCATTCCTCCTTAGAAATATGTTTAACTAATTCCTTGCCAAGCCTAAACGGCAAGCTAAAACTTTGACTTATCAAAGTTGTGCTTGAGTGTAATAGATAATATTTCTTTTGTCAATGACTTAAATACGTTAAATCAAAGGCATTAACGATATGTTCTATGATTGGCTTACCCTTAGGATTTCGGTAGATGGAGACGACATCAAAGCGAGATAAGACATCTGTGGTATGATATTTTAATTTTAAATAACTTAAAGCCACTTGAACTATTTTAAGCTGTTTAGTCGAATTAACAGATTCAAAAGGCGCGCCATAGTGGAGAGATATTCTTGTTTTTACCTCAATAAAACAAACCATTGATCCATCTTTAACAATTAAATCAATTTCTCCAAGCTTGTTGCGGAAATTTCGTTCTAGAATCTTATAGCCTTTAGCTAACAGGTACTCTTTAGCATGTTCCTCTCCATATGAACCTAACAATCTATTATTCATGGTGTAAGATTAAACAATCCCTTTTTTTCATCATAATTTGATTCATCTTTAATCATCCCTAAAATTTTCAGCCTTTGAGCATCTGCATTATCAAGGATTGAGCCCATAAAACTAAAATAATCAGTTAAACGGCCTCTTTCTTGTTTTAGCATATCCATCTCATAGACTATAAAATCATAACCCTGCTGCATAAGTCTCTTATAACCTGGCTCTATGGCAGGATGATTCAAAACCCTCCTTATGAATTCCAAAGCCTTCGTATAAAGATCCATTGTTTTGAGATACGCTAATTGGGATGCTATTTTATTCATGGCTAAATAAGCTGTTGTATCATCAAGCAAAGCAATATTCTTAACCTGTGCTTCTGTTAAAGGGACCCCAGCGACGGATAATTCCTCAAGACTACTTACTGAGATAGTTTTATCCCTTTTATACACTAAAATAATATTCTCAAGTAAAGATAAGAAATTCTTTCGATTTATTGAAGCTACCTGTCTGATTCTCTGGTTAGGCCCCATATAATCGATTGAATCAGGGGATATTAAAATACGTGGAATAAGAGAGGTTATATCATCAATATTCTCAGATTTGAGCTTTACTCGATTTAATGTCTTATCCGTTACATCAACACCAGATCCTATGTACGCTCCTCCATCGCCTGGATCCTCCAGAGTCGTAAAGGGCTTCTCACTACCTTGTTGGAGATGACCATTTTGAAAACAACTCTCAAAAGCACTATTTATATCATCTTGTAACCCTACTCTCTTTAAACAATCCATCTGTGCTTGCTTGCGTAAATGCACCACAGGATCATTAACCCCACGCTCTAAATCTTCACATTGGTTATAGCGCATTGATAATTGTAAATGAGCCGTTGTGTCTAAATATTTATACACATCTGCAACGGTTGGAGAACTGTACTCCCAAGTTACTAATGGTGATAAAGCTACCTTATTAATTATTTGATTAAACTCACTTTTGCTAAATTCACCAATATAACCTTGCCTCTCAAGCTTGCTATTTGCTATCAAATTCTTAAGGCTTGCGTGATAATCAAACCGATTACATCCTAAAGTAACAGGATGTTTATTTAAAACATAAGGCTTCTGTGTTTCCTCAGAAATATTTAAATCCATTCCTATCCGGTGCGCTGCCCTACCGCAGCCCACGGAAAGCGGCCGGGGAGAGACCGAGAATGGAGTGGAACACGCGGGAGAAGTGAAAGGGGTCGCTGAACCCGGACTCATCGGCCACCTGCTTGA
>JBAXBI010000169.1:0-3709 GCA_037142055.1 Candidatus Omnitrophota bacterium
ACGGCCACAGCGGCAAGCATAGCCTATTATATGAGCGGGATTACCAACGGCGATAGTATAAGAGGGAATATTTTTAGTTACTACACTACCTGCACCTACAATTGCATATTCACCAATCGTTACCCCGCAAAGAATAGTAGCATTGGCTCCAATGGTAGCCCCCTTCTGGACCAAGGTTTTCTCTAGAACCCAAGCGTCCTGCCGATTGCTGCGAGGGTAGCGATCATTAATGAACGTGGCATGCGCTCCTAAAAAAACATCATCTTCAATAGTAACACCATTAAAAACCTCGACGCCATTTTTCATCGTCACATGATTGCCTATCAATGCTCCACCTTCAATAAAACAACCATCGCAAATATTACAATGACCTCCAATCGAAGCACCTTCTTGGATATTAGCAAAGGCCCATACTCGGGTTTCTTCTCCGATTTTAGCATTAGGATGAACCAAGGCTTGGTCATGTTTAAAGAAACTCATACGCTCACCAATTCCCCTTTACGGTTGATCGATTCGGTAATAGCCGCTAAGGTACGAACTACATCGTATGCTTTTTGCGCATCGGCGACTTCTGGCGGTTTATTGTTGGTAATACACTCTAAGAAATACTGTGCTTGATTCTTTAACGGTTCGTTAAAACCAATTTTAGGAATCATGATACTGCCTTCTCTTGAAAGCAATTGAAATTCACCATATGTTTCATAATAGACGGCTGTTTTTTCTACGTGCTTATCATAAAGTTTAATTGGCCCTTCAATATCCAAATCATCCCAGGCAACCATTTTCTTATCCCCTACAATGGTTGTTTGACGGACCTTCTTAGGGTCAATCCAACTCACGTGAATATTAACCATAATATTGTTTGGATAATCTAAGGTAGCAAAAGCTAAATCTTCCAACTTCCCGCCTAAACATTTATGACCGCGTGCTGAAACACTACTTGGAGCGCTATCAAAAATATAATTAAAGATGGAAATATCATGGGGAGCTAAATCCCAAAGAGCATTGACATCATAACGAAAAGGACCCAAATTGGTGCGCTGTGAATTTGCATAATGAACCCGTCCTAGTTCTCCTTGTTGGACGTATTCACGCAACTTCACAACACTTTGGTTAAAAACAAAGATATGCCCGACCATCAGAAGTTTCTTTTGCTTATCAGCTAAATCTTTTAGGATTAAACACTCCCCAGCTGAAAGTGAAAGAGGTTTTTCGCATAAGACGTGCTTACCAGCTAAAAGAGCATCTTGGGTAATTTTAAAATGGAAATTCGTCGGTAAGGCAACTACCACCGCATCGATGGTGGGGTTTTGTAAAATATCCTGGTAATTCTTAGTCGGTTGAATATGCGGATAAAGCGACACCATGGCCGCCAGACGCTTCTCATCTAAATCAGCACACATGATGACTTTAGAATTAGCCAGTTGTGAAAAAATACGAACGTGATTAGGGCCCCAATGACCGCAGCCGATAACGCCTATTGAAATCATAAAGGAGATTATACTTAAAAGAATTCTTTGAGCAAAGGATTAATTGTTGTCTTTTTATTAAGTGGAGAAACTTTCTAACGGTAAATGTCCCTACGATGCCCAATAGCAATTACATGGACAACTTTGTCATCTAAATACACTTCATAGATAACTCGATAATCCCCTTCCCTTAAAGAATAACAACCTTTCATGTTTCCTTGCAAAGCTTTGGCCTTAAAAGGATCCTGCGCTAACGCATCTATGGATTTTACAATGTCTTCTGTTTCTTGTAACGACCACGAGCATCTTTGATACGCTTATCTAATTTAGGGGTTGGTGTATACCCCGCCTCTTTCCGTAATAATGCATACTCCTGCGCTGGAATAATTACCATTGAACCATCGAAGGTGATTGGATGTACCGAATCAATTTTCATATCCAATTCTCCTTTAGTTAAAGTGCAACAGATATCAAAAAGATTTGAACAAAAAAAGATCCTCTTATAGGTGTCTTATAGGTGTTTTAAGAATCCGCAAGCTTCCCGGCAGATTCTTATGCTACCCTTCTTTTGCTATTAATATGGCTTTTCGAAAATAATTTCCGGCATCGGATAATGCTTTTTATTCAAACCGTAAATTTTTCCCCCTGTCAGTTTCGCTGTCGCAGCCAGAAGCGCGTCATTAATATCTACCCCATGCGTGGGATTCCATTTACGATACAAGATTCCACCGGCATCTACAATAGCATGGTCCATCGACGCGGTTTTGAACTGTGATAAAAGCAATAAGGTGCCTTTTTCTTCTTCCTTGTGCATAAAGAAAACTATCTCGGCCCGCTGGATAGCCCCAACCCATAAATCGTACTCTTTGTTCTCTTGCAACTTATTTAAAAATTGAAGAGCTTTGGGTTCTCCGCGCAGATGCCCAATCAAGATATCTGAATCAACATATGCTCTCATTGCCGATGCCTTTCCATGGATTTTTTAAAAGCATTCTTGGTTTTGGTCACGGTTTGCTCGATGGTTTCTTTACGCTTCCAGGCACCGCTGGTTTGCGTAAAGACATTTACGCCCCCTGAAGACTCCATTTTTTGGGCATACATTTGCACCGCCCCTTCAATGACCTTCTTTTTTGTTACGTTTAACTTTTGAGCCAGGAAAGATATTTTATTTAAAACTATTTCATCAACTCTTGCAGATAATATTTTGTCCATACCTACTCCTTTCTTACGTAAGAAGTATGACGTATGAATATTAGCGTGTCAAATATTTTTATTACCCTCATTATTTCAAATTCCGACCAACAGCATCAAAGAGGTCGGTATAAAATGACGCGTCTTCAATGGAGGCTTCGGATTCCTTGGTCTTTGTCACTTCCTTGCCCCCGCCGCCGGGCAATGGGACGACCCAAAGCAAGAAACGGGTGCGATCTACCACATAGTTGCGCTGGGTGGTTTCAATGGCGTTTAGAAACAATTTTTGCCGACCCTCCCCTTGAGCAAACATCTTGCCTTGAAGCACAACAACGGTGTTGTTACGCGAATGCGTGAAATAACGACTGGCTAAAACAATGCCGGCTACATCATCTTCCTTGTCGATTTGAAATTTCTTCGACAGCAGCATCTGACTTAGTGCCTTTTGCAATTCCTCGGATGTGGCGGTGAAGGTTCTGGAATTGTAGGTCGCATTGTCTTTTTGGATTTGTTTATACACCGGAGCACCCGCACAGCCGGCGAGCGTTAACACTGTTAAAGCTAAGATAAAACATATACTTTGTATTCTCATAAAGACCTCCGATTAATTATTTTAAACCCTCCCCTAACCCCTCCCATTAAGGGAGGGGAATATTTAATCGCTCTATAATTTTTGTTATTACCCCTTCTCTATTGCTTAGCACCTCGTGATTCCAAAATCTTAAAACTTCAAACCCTTGTGCTTTAAGCCACCTATCACGAATCTTATCACTCTCACACTTAGCATGTTGACCTCCATCAATTTCAACAACCAACCGCTTCATAAAACATACGAAATCTACTATATATTCCCCAATGATTGTCTGTCTTCTAAACTTGACAGACAATTTCTTACACTTAAGCTCATACCAAAGATATTTCTCTGTTTCAGTGAGATTATTTCTTAATTTCTTGGCATGGACTGTTCGTTCTTTTTTCATGTTACCCTCTCCTTACCCCTCCCATAAAGGGAGGGGAAATATCGACTCTAACAACATCAACTCCCTCCA
>JBAXBI010000170.1:0-3706 GCA_037142055.1 Candidatus Omnitrophota bacterium
ACGCTTGCACCCTACGTATTACCGCGGCTGCTGGCACGTAGTTAGCCGGTGCTTCCTCTGTGGGTACCGTCATTATCTTCCCCACTGACAGAACTTTACATCCCGAAAGACTTCATCGTTCACGAGGCGTCGCTGCGTCAGAGTTTCCTCCATTGCGCAAAATTCCTCACTGCTGCCTCCCGTAGGAGTCTGGGCCGTGTCTCAGTCCCAGTGTGGCTGACCATCTTCTCAGACCAGCTACTGATCATAGTCTTGGTAGGCCGTTACCCTACCAACTAACTAATCAGGCATAAGCTCCTCCAATAGCGGCCGAAGCCTTTACTCATAAAAACATGCGTTTAAATGAGACTATTCGGTATTAGCCCCTGTTTCCAAGGGTTATCCCCAACTAAAGGGCAGATTGCTTATGTATTACTCACCCGTCCGCCGCTTATCAGCAATCTTAGCAAGCTAAAATTCTGTATCGCTCGACTTGCATGTGTTAGGCACGCCTCCAGCGTTAATCCTGAGCCAGGATCAAACTCTCAATTGATTAAAAATCTTAGACCGAAGCCTAAGAATAAATTACATTTAAAACATCCATAAATCTGCTATTCATTTTTCAATTTCCTTCGCCGTCAATTAGCGTTCAATAACTGCTCCCAATAAACAGAAGCCCGTGTATTTTACCTAAAAGGAATACTGCCGTCAACATAATAATTACATGTATAATTTATGATGTAATTAAATGTTTAACTAAGACTCTCTAACCATTCATTTAGCAGATCAAAAGAGAAGCCTTCATTAGTCAAAGGGCTGTTTACATCTATAGACCCCAAATACTCATTGTTGTCACCTAAAAGCTTCTGCGCTGACTCTAACGCCCTTCCCTTGCCTCCCTTGTGTGTGCAAAAGAAAGCAACCTTCTTGCCCTCTATTTTGTTCTCACTAAGGAATGTCCTTAATGGAGGAGCAATTGGTCCTGCCCATATTGGGCATCCTAATATAATAATATCGTATTTATTTACATCAAAAACATACTTTTTTAAAGGTGGTTTTATCTTCATAACTGCTTGTCTTCCAGCCCAAAAATACTTCATGAATCCGTGAGTACTGATTTCTTTTTCAGGTTTAAGAGATAAAATCTCTGCGTCAAGTTTCTCCGCAAGATAATCTGCAATGAACTTGGTATTTCCTTCAAATGAATAATAAATGATGATTGTTTTGCTCATATTAGTATTATACACCCTTCCGCCCGAAAATTAATCCCCCTCCTTTGCTAACACTTCGACTCCGCTCAGCGACCGCGCAAAGGCTTCCCCCTTATGAAGGGGGAATAATATTGCTTTCTGTATTAAATAATTTTGAATTAAATCGAGTGCGGAACCAGTGTAGCTTCGCTTAATGAGAAACGAATTTAGCGACTACCCCCAAAAGGTGCAAGATGACTTTGTAGAAATTTTTGAGAATGCCCACCTACGTTAAAAGACTAAATGCTTGTCCATTCAACCAAAGGGTTCGATAAAAATTACCCAAAAGTCACGCAGCGCATTGGAGCACTCTTGATTTTTGGTTACTTTTGATCAAGCAAAAGTAACAATAAGATAAGAATGAGACCTAAAGGTATAAGAATCAAAAAGTTTACTTTTAATAAAGACCTGGATTCCCGCCTACGCGGGAATGACAATGGAAAGTCGCGGGAATGACTAAACTTAAACGGGAATGACGGTAAAAAGTCACTCAAGTGACAAAGGAATTGTTTTATAACAATTATAATCCTCTGAAAGTATCTGATAAGCCTTATCAACATCCTCTTCATTATTAAACCCTGCAAAAACCGTTGAACCAGACCCTGTCATTAAAGCAAACCGAGAATCAAGAGATAAAAGCAACTCTTTGATTTCCTTAATAACTGGATATTTAGGGAACACTGATAATTCAAAAGCATTGTAGTACGCCCAACCATCTATAAGATTATCAGCAAATCTTGGCTTATAGTCACTTTCAAGTACAAATCTGTCCCAATCAGCAAAGGCTTCTTTCGTTGAAATATGCTCATTAGGATTTACCAATAAAAAATATTTAGGAAGCTCAACATCGATATCTTGCAGCATCTCTCCTCTACCTGTTACGAACTTTGTGCCACCATAATAACAAAACGGAACATCTGAGCCTATGTGCAGCAAGATTGAGAGCAACTCTTCTTCCGATGGTCTTATGTCAAACTCTTGCAAAAACACCTTAACAGCAGCGGCAGCATCCGCACTACCTCCAGCAAGCCCAGCACCCATAGGAATATTTTTAATAAGATTAACATCAAAACCATAATTTACCTTTAAAGGATATGCTTCCTTTAAAATCTCATAAGCTTTAGAAATAATATTTCCTTCAGATAATTCCTGCTTATTAGAAAGTATTTTAATCTCTTTATTATCTATTCTTGTGAAATCTAGCTCATCATATAAAGAAACTGTCTGCATAATCATGCACATCTCATGCAGATTTCCATTTATTCCTAAAATATCTAAAAGGAGATTTATTTTTGCGTATGCTTTAACTTGTATCATGTGGATAAAAAAATACCCCACAAATTGCGGGGTATTTTTTTAATTAATTTATTTCTTTAAAAACAATTGTTCTGAAAAATCTTCAACCTTAACTGATGCAGAAGCATCCTTTAATAATTTATCTAAAGCTTCTTTTTGAGCATTCTGCTTCAAATATGTTTCAATTTCTGCAGTAACATCTTTATATTCTAACTGTTCCGCATCTTTCTTGTCTTCAACTAGAATGATATGGTAGCCATATTGTGTTTGAACTGGATCTTTTGTGTAAGCACCTTTCTTAAGTGCAAATGCTGCTGTTTCAAAAGGCTTTACCATCTGTCCCTTAGAAAACCAACCTAAGTCTCCGCCATTAACTTTACTTCCTGGATCCATAGAGAATTCTCTAGCAAGAGCTTGGAATGACTCGCCCTTATCAAGCTTACTAATTATATCATTAGCTTCTTTTTCAGTTGCAACTAAAATATGTCTGCCTTTAATTTGGTCATCTTTTTTAAACATATCTTTATTCTCATCAAAATATTTCTTAGTGTCTCTATTAGAAATATTTATTTTGTTTTCAATGGTATCTTTCAAATATTGTGCAACCATAACTTGTTTTTTAATGTTATCTAATTGAGCTAAAACCTCTTTATTCTTATCATATTTAGCTTTCTTGGACATTTCGTAAACTAAATATTCTTTTTTAATACTATCAATAAGAATCTTTTTGCCATCTAAAGTACTATAGTACTCTTTATATTGTGCTGGTAACGCCTCAATCTTTTCGTCTAGCTGCTTTTGAGTAAGAGTACTCTCTCCAACCCTCAAAATAACCTTATCCGTAAGACCAAAACTAAAAGCTAAAGAAAACAATGAAACAATTAACATAAACCCTATCGATATCTTTTTCATAAACACCCTCTCCTTTTTTTTTAAAATAACAAAATTTATTTTACAACATCACTCGCAGAAATACTATGTATCTTTTAAAAATTCGTACGCCTCTAATATCTCTTTCATTCTTTTTTCACTAGCTAATCTTACCTCGTCACCTAAATGTGCTACTACATCAGGATGAAACTTCTTAGCAAGCTGCCTATATGCTGACTTTATCTCGGCTTGTTTGACCCCTTCAGCCAGACCTAATATCCTCAAATAATGATCTCTTCCTTTGCCGCTAG
>JBAXBI010000171.1:0-3702 GCA_037142055.1 Candidatus Omnitrophota bacterium
GTATGGGTTCGTATTCACCCGCCCCCATTGTGACTCCCCAAGTCTTAGATACCATTATCACTCAAGTCATTGAGCCGACTGTTCGAGGAATGTATCAGGAAGGAATTCCTTTTAAAGGTGTTTTGTACGCGGGGTTAATGTTGACCCAAGAGGGGCCGTTTGTGCTAGAATTTAATACCCGTTTTGGTGATCCTGAAACACAAAGTATTTTGCCACGGCTTAAAAGTGATTTGGTCGAAATTATGATGGCCGCCTGCGATGGCAGGCTTAATGAGTTAAAAGTTCAATGGGATCCTCGTCCTTGTGTGTGCGTTGTGATTACTTCCGGAGGATACCCAGGTAGATACAAGAATGGTTTTGAGATTACAGGTTTATCTGAAGTCAGCGATGAGGATGCCATAGTTTTTCATGCAGGCACCAAGAATGATGGAGGTACCATAGTTACAGCCGGTGGAAGAGTTTTAGGAGTAACCAGTTTAGGGAATAATCTTGAAACTTCAATCAGAAAAGCCTATGAGGCTGTAGATAAAGTTCATTTTGATCATATGTTCTTCCGTCGAGATATTGGACAGAAAGCTTTAAATTCTAAAGTAGGGGCTTAGATAAATTTTAAGTCCATACAAAATATGGCAAAGACCAAGGTTTTAAAAATCAACCCCGCTGTTCCTGAGCCTGAAAAAATTGCCGAGGCGGCACGTATCATACGCCAGGGTGGTTTGGTGATTTTTCCGACAGAAACTGTCTATGGGATTGCGGCAGATTCCAATAATCCAAAGGCCATGGAGCGTCTCTGCCATGTTAAGCAGAGAGGGGAAGATAAGCCGTTTTCAATTTTAGTAGCTCAACGAGGGATTGTTGAGAATTATTCGAATTATACAAATCCCAATTTATATAAGCTCATTGATAAGTATTGGCCTGGGCCAATGACGGTCATTCTTCCAACTAAGCAAGAAGGCGAAACGATTGGTATTCGAATGCCGGATCATACCATTGCCTTGCGTTTAGTCGAAGAATCAGCCTGTACCATTGCGGCCCCTTCAGCGAATTTGGAGGGCAAGAAAGCCCCGACGAATTTATCAGAATCTCTAGAGGATTTAGATGGGCAAGTGGATTTAGCCATCGATGGAGGTCCGGTAGAGTTTGGGATTTCCTCGACTATTGTAGATTTTACCAAGCCTAAACCAACGGTCATTCGTGAAGGAGTCATTAGTCAGTGCGATGTAGACCGGACCGTTAATAAGAAGGTGGTTTTGTTTGTCTGTACAGGTAACAGCTGTCGTTCGGTTATGGCAGAATATCTTCTTAAGGCTAAATTGATCGGTCGTGAGGATGTTGAGGTGACTTCAGCGGGCACTAGCGTTGTTTTTAAGTCTTCCGCCAGTCAGGAAACTTTGGCTGTTTTACGGGAACGGGGTATTAATCCTGTAGCGCATATATCCAAACCCTTAGGACGGATTATCCTGCGTAAAGCAGATTTAATTTTTGTGATGACTCGCTCACATCGAACGCAAGTTTTGGATCATGCGCCTTATGTGGAGAAAAGAATTTATATGTTAAAAGAATTCTGTCGTCCGACCTCTGGGGGAGAAATGGAGTTGGATGTGCCAGACCCTATAGGCCAGTCTCATAGCTCTTATCAGGAATGCTTGCTGACAATTAATGAAGCAGTTGAAAAAATAGTGGAGCTTTTGTAATGAAGATTTTTATTGGTGCAGATCATCGAGGGTTTGAATTAAAACAAGAGGTTGGCGCGTTCTTAAAAGCTCAAGGGTATGAAGTTATCGACGTGGGAGTTCATGTCGCTAATGTGAATTGCGATTACCCGCAGATTTCTTATGATGTGGCAACTCAAGTCGCTAAAGATCCTGTTGCTAAAGGGATTTTGCTTTGTATGACGGGCATTGGTCATTCCATTACAGCTAACAAAGTTCCAGGGGCTTATGCAGCCCTCTGCTACAACAAAGAGGCTGCGGCATTGTCACGGCAGCACAATGATGCTAATATTTTGGTTATAGGTTCTAAATTTGTAGACGGTAAGGATCTGCTAGAGATTATTGGTGTGTGGCTCAGTACCAACTTTGAAGGTGGGCGGCATCAAAGAAGAGTAGATCAAATTAAGACAATTGAACAAGAATTTTTGAAAGGATAAAGCATGAGTTATATCAAGAATGTTGACCCGGATGTTTATCAGGCTATCGAAGGAGAGCTGAGGCGTCAAAAAAACAACCTTGAGTTGATAGCGTCTGAAAATATAGTCTCACGCGCAGTTCTAGAGGCTGCTGGATCAGTGCTGACGAATAAATATGCTGAAGGTTATCCAGGGGCTCGTTGGTACAATGGTTGTGAGCATGTGGATGTTGTTGAATCTAAAGCGATCGAACGAGCTAAAGCTCTATTCGGTGCTGATCATGTGAACGTTCAGCCGCATTCAGGTTCTCAGGCTAATACCGCAGTGTACCTTTCCGTGCTTAAGACTGGGGACACTATTATGGGTTTGGATTTAGCTTGTGGGGGCCATTTAACCCATGGACTAAAGTTTAATATTTCCGGACGTCTTTATAATGTTGTGTCTTATAAGGTTGATCCAAAGACGGAACGTATTGATATGGATGAAGTAGAACGTCTAGCCATTGAGCATAAACCAAAGATGATTATTGCAGGCTATTCGGCTTATTCGCGTGTTTTGGATTTCAAACGCTTTAGAGAAATCTGTGACAAAGTAGGGGCCTTTTTGTTCGTTGACATGGCACATTTCGCTGGACTGGTGGCGGCGGGGATTCATCCTAATCCAGTGCCATTTGCCGAATTTGTTACCACCACCACGCATAAGACTTTACGTGGACCTCGCGGAGGCATGATTCTTTGTCGTGCGGAATTTGCCAAAAAGATTGATAGTGCTATTTTTCCTGGAATTCAAGGTGGACCATTGATGCATATTGTCGCAGCTAAGGCCGTGGCTTTTAAAGAAGCATTGGAGCCGTCATTTAAAGCGTATCAACAGCAGGTAGTAAACAACGCTCATACATTAGCTGAGGCTATTTCATCTAAGGGCTATCGTATAGTGACCGGTGGAACGGATAATCATTTATTCATGGTTGATTTACGTTCAAAGAAAATTACTGGTAAAGAGATGGCAAGTTTGCTTGATCATGTGCAGATTACTGTTAATAAAAATTTGATTCCTTTTGATACCGAGTCTCCAACAGTGACCAGTGGTGTTCGTATCGGGACTCCAGCTGTAACAACTCGGGGTATGAAAGGAAAAGAAATGCTACGTATTGCAGATTTGATAGACCGTGCGGTTGAGCAAAAGGAAAATGCAGCAGCTTTAGAGGAAGTCAGAAAAGATGTTGAACAATTAGCCTTAGAGTTTCCGATTTATGTTTAGATGTGTCATTGTGAGGAAGGCTTGAGCCTGACGAAGTAATTTTAAAAAGAACAACCAATCGAAAAACGGTTGCTTCCTCTTCAGCTCTCAATGGCAGAAAGGTTAAATGCGTTGTCCTTCGTGTCATTATAAAGATACCAATGTGGTAGATTCGCGTATGAATAGCGATGGGACATCCGTTCGCCGTCGCCGCAAATGTCCCAAGTGTGAAGAACGTTTTACAACGTACGAATATATCGAACAAGTACCATTGATGGTGGTTAAGCGCGATGGACGTCGACAGCCCTTTGATCGTTCTCGTATTCTCAATGGTA
>JBAXBI010000172.1:0-3693 GCA_037142055.1 Candidatus Omnitrophota bacterium
CCCTGTCTGTGGAAAAAGAGCCACCAAGGTTGTTTTCTTAAATCGCTTTAATACCTGGTAAAGACTGATTGCCTCCTTACCTTCTCCATCTTCCACTATACGACGTTGGTCATGATATTTCTTATGACGTCCAATTTCAGCTTCAACCATCCCTTGGTCAAACTGGACAGTTCCTTGCACACGCGCTACGTAACGTTTAATGACAGTATGTTTCTCAAACTGTCGTGCAAGCCGAGCATGAGCCACATTAGTTTTGGCAATAACAATAAGCCCAGAGGTGTCCTTATCTAAACGATGCACAATTCCTGGACGCACAGCGCCATTAACATCAGAAAGCTCTTGAAACCTTCCTATCAAAGCATTAACCAAGGTCCCATTGCGCCCACTAACAGGTGGATGCACTGTTAAACCAATAGGTTTATTGATAACAACAATATCAGGATCTTCGTAGAAAACATCCAGAGCCATTTTTGATGCAGGCATATCTTGGGGGCCTAAAGAAGCCGGATCAATATTGACTTCGATACGATCTCCCACAACAACCTTATACTTTGTTTTAGAAGGCTTCCCGTTAACAATAACTAATTCGCAATCAATAAGCTTTTTGACAAAACTTCGTGATGGAATATTCTCAATAAGATGAGTTAAATATACATCTAATCGTAAATCTTGATGGGCCTCTTCTACTGTAAAGTGATGTTTCATATCTTTAACCGCCTTAAAAATACTAAACCAATAACAAAAATGACAATTGCAATATACTGAAACAAACTTAACCCCCACCATAAATTATCATGATCTGCCCGAAAAAACTCCACCACAAAACGCTCAATAGCCCCAAGCCATAAATACAAAACAAAAATCATCCCCTTACGGTGGGGCTTTGTTTGTGCATATTTTAAAAATATAAATGCTAAAAGAAGACCAAATGTTTCATAAAGTTGTGTCGGATGAAGCCTCGCTTCATGAACAGGAAAGTAAATCCCCCATGAAAGGGGTCTACCATAACAACAACCATTTAAAAAACAACCAACACGTCCAATAGATTGTCCTAAGGCTATGTAAGGCGCAACCAAATCCAATAATATTCTTAAAGGAAGCTTCTTTGAGCGAACAAACCAAATTCCAGCTAATAAGCCTCCAATAAGACCTCCCTGCCAAGCCAATCCTCCATGCTGAAGCATGATCATCTCTAATAGGTTATGACTAAAATAATCCCAAGTTAAAAAAACATAGAAAACTCGTGCACCAAGGATTCCCCAAGCGACAGTCCAAAATATTAAATCATATATTACATCAGAAGGAATTTTATACGCTTTAGCATCATGGCTTAAAGCCCATGAACAAATAATGACCGCCAAAGCAATGGTCACTCCGTAGGAATAAATTGTGAGGGGACCGATAGAAAATAGAATAGGGTGCATAAGATTTTAACTCTTAAGTCTTTTGAGATGGAATGCACTTAAAAAGAATAATAATGGCACCAATAGTAATTGCACTATCAGCAATATTAAACACTGGCCATATGCGGAAATCTATAAAGTCAACAACATAGCCTAGTGATATTCGATCGATTAAATTACCTACAGCTCCTCCTAATATAAGAGAAAAAGCTGTAATATAAATACGACTTAATTCTTGGGCATGACGATAATAATAGATATTATAAATTAATAAGAATATTAAAACTACAGGGACAATAAAGAAGACAAAACCACAATCCTTAAGAAGTCCGAAAGCAATTCCCGTATTATGAACAAGGGTGAAATACAGAAAATTCTTGATAATGATTAGGGATTCATTTAAATCCAGAAGATGAGAAAAGAAGATCTTACTAAATCTGTCTATGACAACAATACCTAAAACACCTGAAATAAAAATTATAATATCAATTTTAGAACGCTTAAAATCATTCATGAGACCTTATCCACGCCGTGTTTCAATCTTCTCTTGGCACTTCAAGCAGGTCTGAGCATGTGGCAAGGCTTTAAGGCGTGTTGCAGCAATAGGTTTATTACATTCGCTACAAACCCCATAAGTACCGTTTTCTATACGAATCATGGCTTGATTTACGCGAGTTAAGAGCTCCCGATCGGTCGCTGCTAACCCCATAGCAAACTCACGGTCATACATATCTGTCGCCACATCCGCCATATGCAACGCATGTCCAGAAACATCGCCACCACGGTCATTATCAGAACCAGTATTGTCATTGGAAAGGTTACGGATATCACCAGAAATTTGATCTTTTGTTTTCAAAAGCAATTTTTTGTAAACTTCAAATTTAGGATTAATCTTAGCTATTTTCTTAATTTTATTTTTTGGAGGCATTAATTTATCTCCTACGTTAATTTTTGCACGGTATTAGCACACCGTGAGCATAAACTTGGGAACTTTTGATCTCCCCCTACATCTGTACGATAATTCCAACAACGACTGCATTTCTCACCATCCGCTTTATAAACCTCGATGGTCGTCTGTGCAAAATAATCGCCTAATCCTGCTGCAACTGCTTCAACTTTCTCTATCAACACTTGTGAAACAATAAAATAGGAAGCTAAATCGTTAACAAAACCTTGAAGATAATTAAAGTCACGATCGCTGGCAGATTTAATAGAAACTTTTGCCTCTAAACCACTTCCAATAGACTCTAGTTTTCTTTGCTCATCTAAGGCTTTAAGCACAAAAGAACGCAAATCCAAAAGATTCTTAAATTTCACTTCAATTTCTGTAGATCCCCAGGACTCTTCAATCTTAGGCCAACTTAATAAATGAACACTTAAAGCTTTAGTCAACTCTGTATTCTTTGGACTTATAGCAAATATTTCCTCTGAGGTAACAACCATCATTGGAGCTATTATTCGCGTTAAGCAATCAAGAATATGATAAAGAACTGTTTGAGCCGACTTTCTATCGGCCGTTAAAGATGCGCAAGTATACAATCGGTCTTTAAGGATGTCAAGATAAATGCTGGAAAGATCCTCATTACAAAGACTATAAATAGTCTTATAAGCTTTAACAAAATCATAAGCTTCATAGGCTTCATCGGTCGTCTTAATCACATAGGCTAAACGGTTCAAAGCCCATCGATCTAATTCTAATAGTTGTGAATAATCTAATAGATCTGTCTCTGGATTAAAATCACTTAAATTCCCCAAAAGATAACGTACTGTATTTCGAATTTTTCGGTAAGCGTCTACCAAACGATCAAGGATTTCTTTAGAAATCCTTACATCATCATTGTACGAACTTGAAGCTACCCATAAACGCAGAATCTCAGCACCATTCTGATTGATGATATCCTGAGGTGAAACTACATTCCCCATTGATTTTGACATCTTTTTACCCTGACCATCAACAACAAAACCGTGGGTTAATACTTGGCGATAGGGCGCTTTACCATCAATGGCAACTGATGGAATTAAGGAAGACTGAAACCATCCACGATGCTGATCAGACCCTTCCAAATATAAATCTGCAGGCAAAGGACTATTAATTAAGGTATGAAAAACAGCTTGATGGCTAACCCCAGAGTCAAACCAAACATCAAGAATATCGTGCGTTTTCTCAAACAGACCACCACCACAATCAGGGCATTTAAATCCTTCTGGTAATAAATCCTTCAAGCCCTTTTCAAACCAGACATCGCTACCTTGAGTTTTTACTAACTCAGATAAATGGTCTATAACTTCA
>JBAXBI010000173.1:0-3678 GCA_037142055.1 Candidatus Omnitrophota bacterium
GCTAAGACGTTATGAATATTTCTAAATAATTTTACACAGGTTTCTGTCCCCGCTGCCATAAAGACTTGGGCTCGATACGCACTCTTTGAAATATCCCTCATCCTAAAATCTTGGCTTGCACCAAGGTCACAAATAAACTCCCGACGATTAGCATTGGGTTGGGTCAGGCAAACAACCTTATCTATAGAAGCTCTGGAGCGGTTAATATTCCTAGTGTCAACTCTAGCATTCTGTAATAGTTGGATATGACAATCTCCCTCTTGTCCCTGAGATAAAAGAGTCACAAACCGGATAGGATTCACACCTAATTCTCTTAATACAGAAACTACGTTTCGTGCAATACCTCCCGGTGTCATGGCGGGGGATAAATTAAACTGAGCTTTTAATCCTTTTAATAATGTAGCTACACGGCCATCTTTGAGTAAACGTACTTGCGATAAAAGTGCTCTTGGCCAAATACTATCAGGTAAGGTGACAATGTAATCTTCAAAAACGACACCAACGACGGTAATCTTACGTGACATTAACCCTAAATCATATCTTAGATGTCGGATAACATTTGTGAAGAATCCTCGCGACTGAGGATTAGAATAGGTTAGGAAATTTTCAAGGATTTGTGACTGTTCTTTTGAATATTGATGACTTCTAACAAAACGCCAATCACCTGTGATTCTGCGATAAATCTCTTCAGCCATGATGATCGCTATAAATGCTCCAACAGCAATGGCAAAGGCTTGCCAGAAGCCAATTAAAAATTCTCTAACAACTGGTATTGCACTTAAGGCGACGACGGCCGATAAACCTCTCATCGCCCATCGATGAAGCGGCAGCATGGCAGGTGCGGGAACTGCTGGGGAGGTTGACAAAATTATTTGCATCAAGCCAATGGAGCGCCGAATAAAATTCTTAAACCACGCAGGATTTTCTTGATTTTCCACTCTTTCTAAACCAAGCCTCTTCCATTGACGGGAAGAATACTCATGAATAACTTCTTTAATTCTTTGAGCTTTTGCTTTCGATTCGTCATCTGAAACCTTAGCCCCGACGTTAACTTCTCCATATTCACTAAGATCATCATCCCCTCGCTGTGCATGAACCCTTTGATCTAGATGAATTTCTAAAACCTGATTTAAAACATCCTTAGCAGAAAATATCCTGCTGCCTTTTGGTTCTAATAATGTCCCAAAATAAACTTTATAAGCATCTTTAACCATATCCGCACAATAGGTCAATGCAACAGGTTCTACCATTTCCGCAGGTCTAGATTGCTTTGTGATGTCACCATACCAAGGACTCCAAGGAATAAATGGATTGCCTTTAGATTTATGTGGATTATGCTCATTCTCAATGCCTGCTAAACGACTGAAAATTTCTTGATTAAACGTAGGCCCATATTCTGTTTGTAATCCAGAGAAATACACAGGATGGCCCACAATATCTGTATCAAAAATATGCTTTAAATTAATCCCCCAGCCATCCTTTGGGAATTGATTAGCATATTTTTTATAAAATTCTTCCATGGCTGGCGTATGCACGGCCTCCTTAGGGTAAACCTCCCGAAGGATTTGAACGATGACTTCAACAGACATATGTTCTTTAAGAAATTCCCTTGTCTCTTCGATACGCTGCTTTATCTCTGAATAGGCCAACTTAATAAATGCTTTTCTTACATCGTCAACGGTTCTTTCTGTTGTAGTTAAAAGCTCCCTAATTTCTTGTTCCGTCAGCGGCCGTGATAATAAAGATGCCCCATTATTAATAAATCGACTGTAGGTTACAACGGCATTACTGCCCAATTGTTCCCATGAACTCTTGACAACCTCTGGATGCAAATGTTTCTTTAGGTCTTCAATGACCCATTGCAAGGCAGCTACAAAGAATTCTCTGACAACAAAAATCTCTTCCTTAATACAACTTCTTAATAAAGCGGATCTTTGTTCTTCTAAATTCTTAATTTTGCCTTTAGCAACCCCTATAAAATTAATTTCACTATCAGAAAATTCTCTAGGTTTAATGCTTGCAATAGCATCAATAAAATCAGCTTCCTGCTTTATTAAACTTTCTTTGGAACTGACCAAAGCTTCAGCATGCTTTCTATAAACATTATTGTTTGCATTAGCATCAGCTAGTTTGCATAAATATTGACTGGCCCTTTTCACAGCCGCTTCGTTGTTTTGAGCCCAATTAGATAGCTCTTTAACTTGTTTGAGCAAAGAAATAATTTGATTAACATTAAGCAATATTTGATTAAGATTTGCCTTCACTTCTGTGAGTTTAACTTCTAAAGCCTGGCATTGGTCCTTGACTTCTCCTTTAACGATCATAGCCTCTGGAGAATCAAGCTGCCCTTTAACTTCTTTCAACACCCTAGCCTGCTCTGAAACTACTTTGGAAATTTTATTTTGAGGATACTCTAATTCCTTCTTTAACCCATTTTTTATTTGAGTTTCTATGCCTATCGCCTCATTGTAAGAGCGAACGACCTTATCAATCAATTTAAGATCCTCTGTCATTTTCTGCTGACTTTCTTGCCTTGTAGCTAACGGTTTAAGACCTTTTTGAGTAAGTAGAGGCACACTCCTGCCATAACTTATTGGTGTAACTCGGGCAATAAACCCTTTGAATTCTTGTGCCTTAACGATTCTCTTTTGCATAGGGGCAGCCAACGCTTCTAACAGAGGACCAATTAAAGGTATTCTGTTCCATTTTTCCTTCACAGTGTCAAGGAACCCTTGCGCAGCATTAATTTCTTGAAGCAACCCAAGATGGCCTTCTACAACTGAACAAAGCTGTGCAATTTGAGAATTTAATTCCTGTTGTCTTTTCTGACCTTGTTCAAAAGTTTTATCATAACTTGCTCGATTGCCTTCAAATGGAATCTTGGCTCCCGCAGTTTCTAACCTTTTTTCTTGTTTGGTTAAATCTGTTCTATATGTATCTAACTGCTTTGGAGTAACAATTCTAAAAAATACTAGCTTCTGTTTGATCTCATCTATCTTGGTTATATCTTCCTTAATTCTCCCCTGCAACTTAACAAATTCCCCTGAAAGTTCTGATAAGGTCCTTGCTCGTGAGATTGAGGCATCAAGATTTCCCATCAAATCCTTATCCGCCTCTATGTCCAATTGTTGTCGCTCTAATTTATATTCGAGAAAGTTTCTTGTCTGGGTGAGATGTTCTTCCATCTGACTAACACACGTCCTCCAACCAGGAACACTGGAAGCAAGAGCTTTTTTATGTTGCTCTAATAACCTTATGCTTTCCTGTAGGGCTTGTACCCTATCCCTAATGCTCTTTAAATAAGACAACGAAACCTCCAGCTCCCTTATTTCTTTCTGTATACCTCTATAATTATCCAAGGTCTCTTGTCCCGGCGTTGCTAGTTGACCCTCTATAAGTTTAATAGCAGCCGCTTTCTTTTCTTGCATTCTTTCCGCCAAACTATCAGTGAAGCCAAAGCCCCATGATAAAGCACGCTGATAATTCTTTTCAGCCATGCTTTCTAATCCTCTTAAATGGTCTCTTTCAACAAGGGCACTTAAATGCTTTAGTCTCACCGTTAAAGGATCTAATTTATGGGAATACCCGTGGCCTGGACGAATGCGCAAAACATCTAAAACTGTTTGATTCTGCCAGCTGTTGCTTTTTTGAGCTAAAATCTGGTCAAAAGCATAAACC
>JBAXBI010000174.1:0-3646 GCA_037142055.1 Candidatus Omnitrophota bacterium
GTCCAGTTCCCCCAGCAATAACGGAATTGACAATACTTTTCTGACGCTGGTAGGCACTTGTGTAGTCTATTAAACCCCAATCTTCAACAATGATATCCATAAGTTGTTTGAGTATACATGAAGGATTTTATCGTCGCAACAGAAAAGCCCCACTATTGAAGCGGGGCCTTTATATATATATTTAACAAACCGTTTATTTAAATCTTCTTTTACTTGCCGCTTCTGCGGAAAGCACCTTCGTATTTGCTATAGTTTACGGCAAATCGCTTCAGCCATTTGCATAGTGCCTACAGCAGAAGGATCATTTCGATCGGCTTTAAGATCATAAGTAACATGCTTGCCTTCTTTTAAAACTGCTCTGACAGCATTATCTAAACGGGTAGCAGCGTCTTCTTCTTTTAAATGACGAAGCATCCAGACAGAAGATAAAATCGTTGCTGTTGGATTCACTTTATTCTTTCCCGCATATTTAGGTGCTGAACCATGCACAGGTTCAAAAAGAGCAATTTCATCTCCATAGTTTGCCCCAGGAGCAATGCCTAAGCCCCCAACAAGACCGGCGCATAAATCAGAAACAATATCGCCATAAAGATTAGGCAAGACTAAACAGTCATACGCATGGGTATAAATAACTAACTGCATACACATGTTATCTACAATACAATCATTAAACTCAATTTTGCCTTCATAGGCTTTAGCTACTTCTTGGGCGCTACGTAAAAAAAGACCATCTGTAAATTTCATAATATTAGCTTTATGAACAGCGGTCACTTTCTTGCGACCTGCTTTTACAGCCCAGTCAAAAGCAAACTTCACAATACGTTTTGATGCGCTTGAAGAAATCGGCTTGATAGAAATAGCGGAATCTTCTTTAATCTTCTTAGGTGACATCTCATTAATCAACGTGCGCAATTTTTCTACTTCTGGGGTATTAATATCAAATTCAATCCCTGCGTAAAGATCTTCGGTATTCTCACGAAAAATCATTAAATCAACATTCTTAATCGGTGTTTTTGTACCTTCATAATAAAAACATGGTCTCACGCATGCAAAAAGATCTAACGATTGGCGCAACTGTACATTAACTGAACGAAAACCTTTGCCTATTGGCGTGGTGATGGGCCCTTTAATAGCGCATTTATTACGACGAATAGATTCTAATACTGCGTCTGTCAAGGGTTGGCCGTATTTAGCAATAGAATTCTCCCCAACCTCACATACTTCCCAATCAAATTTAACACCTGTTGCTTCCAAGCACATTTTCATGGCAGAAGTAACTTCAGGACCTGTACCATCTCCAGGCAATAACGACACTTTATAAGCCATAAATCATCTCTTTCCTAATAAATTTTTAAGCTCATCAACATTATGGGCATGTGTAATAGCAGTCTCATAGGTAATAAGCCCTTTTTCATAACTCTCTTTAAGAGATTTGTCCATTGTCTTCATGCCATATTGGGCACCTGTTTGAATAGCCGTACGCAACTGTTCAATTTGCTGCTCACGTATCATATTACGTACCCCTGAGGTCGCCATCATAATCTCAGGAATCATGACTCGTCCACGACCAGTTGCTCGTGGAACTAATTGTTGAGAAATAACCCCTTGTAAACATGCCGCTAATTGCAAACGCACCTGTTGTTGTTGATAAGGAGGAAACACGTCAATAATACGTTCAATGGTCTGCGGAGCATCAGGAGTGTGTAAGGTCGCAAGTACCAAATGGCCTGTTTCAGCAGCTGTCAAAGCTGTTGAAATTGTTTCCAAATCTCTCATTTCTCCCACCACTATAACATCGGGATCCTGACGTAAACAACGACGGAGAGCTTCCGCAAAAGAATTTGTATCTCGATAGACTTCCCGTTGCTTGATGATCGATCTTTTATTGGAATGAATATATTCGATAGGGTCTTCAATACTTATAATGACACAAGACCGGTCTTGATTAATTAAATTAATCATAGACGCCATGGTTGTACTTTTACCAGTACCAGTTGCTCCGGTAATTAAGACTAGTCCGTTTTGTTTGCGAGCCAAATCACCAATAATTGACGGTAATTGAAGCTCTTCCATCGTAGGAATAAATAGTGATACTCGACGTAATGCTGCCTCCACACAACCCCTTTGAATGTGGACATTGACACGAAAGCGATCTAGCCCAGTCATTGCCAAAGAGAAATCTAATTCTTTTGCTTCTTCAAATTGTTTCCGCTGTGAGAGAGAAAGTCCTTCAAATATAATTTCTGATAACTGTGAACTCGAAAGAGCAGGAAGCTCGACTTTAACTAATTTTCCATCAATACGTAGAATAGGCGGGGTATTTTCCGTTAAATGAAGATCTGAAGCCCCCTTTTGAATAGCTATAATGAGAAGATCTCGTAACGAAGTTCCTTTTTCCATAAGAATTTATCACCAGTGAAGGTTTATCCCTTGCCATTGGCTTAGGGTAGTGAGCGAAAAGCTAACCATGATTAAACTTTACAAGAAACTTTCGTTTCTATCCACTTCCCCATACGACTAATGCCCTCTTTAATTCTTTCCTCAGAGGTAGCGAAACTAAGACGTATGTACTCTGGAGCTCCAAATCCATCGCCAGGAATAACCGCTACTTTGATATCATCTAACATTTGTTTAGCAACTATTGCACCGTCACCAATCTTAGATATATCGCAAAAAACATAAAAAGCCCCTTGTGGTCTGATGTAGCGAATTTGTGGAATCTGATCAAGACAGTGCAAAGTCAAATCACGACGACCTTTAAACACTTCAACCATAGATTCAATAGTATCAGAAGGCGCTGCTAAAGCCGCTACCGTTGCAGCCTGAGAAATAGATGTTGGATTTGATGTGGAATGATCTTGATACTTCTTTATATACTCCATGATTTCTAAAGCACCTCCTGCATAGCCAATACGCCAACCAGTCATAGCATATGCCTTAGAAACTCCATTAACGGTAATAGTCAAATCGAAAATCTCTTTACCTAAAGAAGCTATCGAAGAGAAGTTAATTTTATCATAGACTAACTTTTCATAGATTTCGTCGCTGATAACATAAATCTTATGAGCTACGCAAATTTCAGCTAATTTTGCCAATTCTTCTTTCGTATACATAACCCCAGTAGGATTAGACGGCGAATTAAGAATCAACAATTTTGTTTTAGTTGTAATATGTTTAATTAATAAATCAGGGGTGATTTTAAAACCTGTTGATTGATTGGTAGGAATAATAACTGCTTGCCCACCAGCAGTCTTAACCATTTCTGGATAACTAACCCAGTAAGGGGCTTGAAAAATTACTTCATCCCCATCATCAACTAATACTTGAATAATATTAAATAAAGAATGTTTAGCCCCACAGGAAACAACGATTTGATTTGGCTTATAAAATAGACCATTATCTTTTTGGAATTTAGCAGCAATAGCTTCCCTTAGCTCTTGCGTACCAATAGAAGGTGTATATTTAGTAAACCCCGTATTAATTGCTTTAATAGCTGCCTGTTTTATAAAATCAGGAGTATCAAAATCGGGCTCGCCAGCGCCAAAATTAACCACATCATGACCTTGCGCTTGCAGTTCTTTTGCGCGAGCGGTAATAGCTAGAGTGGTCGAACCGACGACATCTTTAATGCGACGATTAACCTTAA
>JBAXBI010000175.1:0-3640 GCA_037142055.1 Candidatus Omnitrophota bacterium
CACGTCGCTTACATAGAGCGACAATTTTGTCCATGAGATCTGAATCTGCCATATGAAGCCGCTATTGTATCAAAAGAGAAATAAAAAGCAAGGTGAATTGAATCTATAAATATGAGCCGCGAATTGTAACTCATAGTGCGACAACTTTAGATCTTTTCCAAGAACTATTCCTCATAATCTGATTTTAAATATTGCCCTAATATTGTAGAATTCGTCGCTTCGCTTAATTTTAATGTATTCTCCTCTAACCACTTATACCATCCACTACCATTGGCTAAAGACTTTACAAACTCAACCCCACATAGATACCCACCTAATTTGGGAGACTTATTAAACCACATTAATCGAGCTTTCGGTGGGAACGATGGAATCAATGGAGTTGATAAAAGAATAATCATTTTATGCTCTGGTTTAAAAAACTTATCTGTTTGAAACTTGATCCCAGTACTACTTAAGTTAAGAACCTTCCCCGTCCCCTCTATGTCCTGCTCAGGAATCGACCAGTGAATATCCATAAACTTACGCAGTCTAAAATTGCCTCTTGAATTAACAGCTCCCATTAGAAAATCCTCCCCATAATAAAAGGTAAGGCCGTCTCCACTTTTAAAATCCTTGTTCCCAAATCAACTTGCAAAAATCCTAATTTTTTTAACGATTCAACTTCAAAGTCAACCAACCCACCTTCAGGGCCAATCACCAGCGTCACATTCTTATCCACTTTATAGGGGCAAGCTTCTCCCCCTGGGTGGGCTACAATCTTAAAAGTATTCTCTGCAAGTTTCGGCAGTTCATCCTCGATAAAAGGTTTAAATCGTGGTCTTATAATAACCTCAGGCATATGGGTGTCTCTGGCTTGCTCAAGACCTAGGACTAATTGTTCCTTAATCGCCTCCTTAGCTAATGCAGAGGATTGCCAAAGGCTCTTTTCTACTCGATTAAAATTTAAAAGAACAATTTTCTTAATCCCTAACGATGCGGCCGTCAACAACAGCCTCTTAAACATCAAAGGTCGGATCATAGGCATAATCAAGGTTATAGGCATTGGCTGTGGCGGTTTTTGGTTAAAGGCCACCTCCATAAGCAAACTCTCCTCAGTTAATTGTGTGACAACTCCCCGACCAATTAAACCATTAACTTGACCGACTGTTAATTCTTTCCCCTTTTGAGCTTTGAGAATCTCCTTAACATGGGCGAAACGACGATCGATTAACCGTACACAATCAGAAGAAATAAAATCGGATTCGAAAAGTAAGATTAAATTCATTACAATTTCTTAATATATGTTAGCGACAGAACTATTGCTCCTGTAAGAGGCAAAATAAAAAGTTTAATACCCGCTTCATTAATAGTAGCCAAAGACAGCCCTTCTTTATGCATCCAAAGCCAACAACAGCTAATCAAGGTTATGATTCCCGCTGTTAAGACACACTGACCGCCGAACTTATTGGCTTTATACCAAATCTCCTTATTAGAAAGAGTCTTTCTCAATCTGAAACCATACGCACAATTTGGAGGAATCTTGTTTTTAATCAACGGCCAAGAAATACAAATAAACAAGATGGAAGGAATGACAAATGAAATGATCGCTTTTATTTTTGGATCCATAACGGGTGACCTACTTTAGTTTATTAATCTCATCTTTTGCCATATGGTAGGAGTGCGCATCATCGGGAAAAAGTCCTTGTTGAACATCTTCCCTATATTGTTTGAAAGCCTCAACAATCAAAGGGGCTAAATCTACATACTTCTTAGAAAACCTTGGTTGATTCCTTATAGAAAGACCTAATAGGTCATGAAGAACCAACACTTGTCCATCACAATGGACACCTGCCCCGATACCAATGGTTGGAATCTCCAACCTCGCCGTTATAATCTCTGCTAGTTCCTTTGGGATACACTCCAAAACAACGCTGAAACACCCCTTCTGTGCAAGAATAACAGCATTTTCAATAATACTATGGGCCCCTTGAACATCCCTGCCTTGGACCTTCATTTCTACTGCTGTTTGTGGAGTCAGCCCCACATGCCCCATAACGGGAATACCCGCCTTAACAATAGATTCTGTTGTCTCAGGACAAAGATTAAACCATTCTACTTTTACAGCATGACAGCCTGCATCCATAAATTGCCGGGCATTATCCACGGCTACTTTAGGATTACTCTGATAAGCTTCAAAAGGCAAATCTCCAACAATCAAAGCATTCTTAACCCCTCGAACGACAGCCTTTGTATGATGCAACATCTCTTGCATGCCGACTTCTTTCGTCGATGATAATCCTAAAACCACATTAGCCAATGAATCACCGACTAGAATAATATCCACACCCGCCTCATCCATCATGAAAGCTGTTGGATAATCATAAGCGGTTAACATAACGATCTTTTGTTTGGATTTCTTCTTATTTAAAATATCTTGAATGGTCATGGCTTCAAATAACTCGCAATTTGTTTAGCTACCTTTTTACCACTTGCAATGGCCTCAACAATCGTTACAGGCCCCTTCACAATACTTGCCGTAGCAAATACCTTATCCAACGACGTCATGGATGTTGCTTCATCAACCCAAAAAGCCCCATTGGCATTGACTTTTAACTGGGGCACTGTCGTCGCTAGAAAAGAATTAACCTTTTGGCCGTTGGCTAAAATAACTGTCTGGGCATTAAAGACCTTAACATCCTCTTTAGATGGCTGAAGCGACAGTCCCTCTTGTGTTTCTACTATCTCTAACTGCTGACATTGTAAGCCTTCAACGAAACCATGGATATCACCCACAATCTTTATAGCTTCAAAAGGAGAATGAATATGTATCCCTTCTTCAGTCGCCTTCTTAAGATCATGACTTGATAGCCCCAGCTCTTCTTCTAACCCTCTAAAAACCCATTGGACCTCTTGGCCTAAGCGCACAGCCATACGTGCAGCGTCTAACGCTGCATAACCTCGACCTATCACTACCGTCTCTTTACCTCGCAACAGAGAGCCCATCGACATTAACAGATTTTCTTTAGATAATATCTGAAGCCTTATAAGAAATTCCTCAGCATAATACACCCCAGCTAAATTTTCACCTTCCATAGAAGAGAAATCAGGTAGGCTTGCCCCTAACGCTAACAACACAGCATCAAAGCTACGGGTTAACTCTTCCAAGGGTTTCATACGGCCAACAAAGATATTCGTATGAATCTCCAATCCTTGGGAAAGTAACTCATCAAATTGGGCATCTAAGACTTCTTGAGGCAAACGAAACTCTGGAATCCCATAACGCAGGAGGCCACCAACTTGTGCTGCAGCCTCAAACATAACAACTTTATACCCATCCTTTAGCAAAACACTAGCCGCAGCCATCGCAGAGGGACCAGAACCTACCAAAGCCACTTTCTTGCCATTAAGATTAACAATCGACTTTATCTTCGGATTAGGTTTATACCCAAAATCAGCGGCATAACGTTCCAGGGCACGGATAGCAATGGGTGAGCCATCATCATAAAAAATACAAGCACTTTCACAAGGAGCCGTACAGACTCGTCCGCAAAGAGCTGGAAAAGGATTATCCTTCTTGATCTTATCCAAAGCTGCAACCGCATCGCCTTCACGTAAAAGACGAACGAATCCAGGAATATCAACTCCTAAGGGACAGCCTGGT
>JBAXBI010000176.1:0-3619 GCA_037142055.1 Candidatus Omnitrophota bacterium
AAACAATGAACAGTCACAATAATTTTTTTGCCAAAAAGACGTGGGAAAAATGAATTAATGATCTAAAAATCGAGTTAGAAACCCTATCGCTTGAGTCTGTCGATTATTGTCAGGAAATTCGCGTGGATTTGTTTGATCAGCACGACCGAGATTTAGAACAAACACAAGCACCTCTGGCTGCTCGAATGCGTCCTCGAACGATTGAAGAATTTGTGGGGCAAGATCATATTTTGTCCCCTGGACGACAGCAATTCTAAATTTGAGAAATCAGGAGGAATTAGCGGCAGGCAGAGGGTCAAATGGCTCAAGCATAAAATCAAGAAGGTGCTGCCAGCTATCAAAGACAAAATAGGTAGTAAGAGTGCGTAAATCGTGAAAAAAGCGTCTTCGAGTGCCTAAAAGGAGTCGGATGCGTTGGTAGGACTCATCTAAAAGCTGTAAAACAGTGTGAAACAAGAAAGCCAGTAAATTTAAGGTCAGCAAAAAGTAAGCAAGATGCTGGTCACCATGTCCGAAATTATGTTCTAAATGGTAGCCCTGAGTCTTAAGAGTATTATGGTTCTCATTTTCAGTTTTCCAACGAGAGCGAGCCGCACTGACCAACTCAACAATATTATCGGCTTGGGGAAAATGGTCTGTAATCCAAGCATTGTGAAAGAGAACCTGAGCGTCAGAACGGCGACTAACAGTGACCTCAAACCAATGAGGACTCAAGGCGGCGGCATCATCTTTGAGGGGCAAGTGATAAGTCCAACGATAATGATAATCATGCCAATCACGACCATGACGACGACGCTCACGGAAAGAGTAAACCTCCCCCACCTTATCGGCATAGTCCAAAAACTCATAGAGAGTAGGGTGAGATTCAGGCAAACAGACAAAGAGATAGTGAAAGTAGTTTTGAAGAGCCTCTTCACACATCGGTTGACGACTATAGAGGTCATCCCCCAATCATAGTAATGCTAAACGGGTCGAAGAATTCTCGATGTCTGTTGAGCCAACGTTTTGCCGCCGCTACTTCACAGTCCTGTTTCTCATGACCATCTTGAGGAGTAATAAATTCAGGGTCAAGACTAATCACCGCTTTTTGCTGAGGTGAGACAATTACGGGTAAGATTGCCGAATGAAAGTAAGTCACTGTCCCATTTTTATGGGTTCGATGAGAACATTGCTCACAGTGGATGTTTTGGGAGGAGAAATACTCTGTACCATCTAGCGGAATTAATAATTGCTTGTCCAACACCTCATACTGAGTCAATATTCCTCTGGTCTTCAGGAGTTGGTAAATGACACTAAATACCTCAAACAAACAATTAGCGTTGATTTTGTCTAGGATATTGCGGATTTGATTGTCACTAGGGATTTTAATTGCACCGAATAGAGTTTGAAGATTATCCCTACCGTTGCGACTATGCAGTTGCCTTTGATGTTCTAAGAATGACTCACATTGCATTAGAAAAAGGCTGAAACCACCTAGTACCACATCTTTTAGGGTGTAGGTTGTATTTGGACTAGGTTCACGAGGGTCTTTCATTTTCTCTATACTTGCTACCAAGTAAGCCCGCATTTCTCACAAAAAGTACGGCCACTAAACTCAGAAGGCTTACAGAGTATGGGTTTTAACCGTGTAATCACCTTGGAGAAAAAACGACAGTGTGTGACGAGGATTCAACCTAAGCTCATCATCGATTAGACATTGAAAAAAGAACGAATTTAAAGTGTATATTTTAGGGCTAATTAATTAATAAATACTCAACTTTAAGCAGAAAAAAGAGTTAAAAGCTTGTTATAATTTAGTCATTAAAATCATTTAAAATATATCAAGCTTATGACTCCTAGTTCAGACCAGTCTCAACTCCATCACTTAAATTTTGGAAAGCTCAATGGAAGACAAGTAATCGCTAATTTTGAAGGTGGTAAAATCACCTCAGATGCTGGAATTGTGTTGATAGCAGAGTTAGATAAAAAGCTAAAAATAACGGAACGCTTCTCAGACTGTTTTGAGGATAATCGACATTTATCTTATGTAGATTATTCGGTTAACCAATTACTTGCCCAAAGAGTTTATGGCATTATTCTAGGGTATGAGGATGTGAATGACCATGATAAATTACGCTATGACCCAGCCTTAGCGATAGCCTTAGAAAGACTCAATTGTATCAACTCAAGCAAAGCAGATTTAGCAGGAAAAAGTACAATTAATCGATTAGAATATTGTCCAGAAACAATCATCAATCAAAAGACAAGTCGTTACCATAAAATCGAGCATAACCCCAAAGAAATTGAAAAGACTTTTGTGGACATCTTCCTAGAATCCTATAAAAAGCCGCCGAAACAAATTATTTTAGATATGGATGTCACCGATGACCAAGTGCATGGCTCTCAAGAAGGTGCGTTTTTCAACACGCATTATCAGGGAGTTTGTTATGCGCCTTTGTATATTTTCTGTGGGCATCATTTGTTAGTAGCTAAGCTCCGTTCCTCTAATGTAGATCCAGCAGGGGGAGCTTTAGAAGAGTTACAAAGAATCATCGGAATGATTCGAGAAAAATGGAAAAAGACTCAGCTCATAGTAAGAGGTGATAGTGCTTATGCTCGTGAAGATATCATGAAATTTTGTGAGGAGCAAGAGGGGGTTGATTATGTGATAGCGATGGCAAGTAATAGCCAATTAAAACTACGAGCGATGGAAACAATTGAGAAAGCAAAAAGTGATTATGAACAAAGACTTGAACCTGTTACTAAATTAATGGAGACGCTATTTTCGACCGATGAACAATTAGAAGAAGTCGGTGAATTAGTTCCAGAATCAACTTTTTATCGCTCCCTTTGTTACAAAACTCAAAAATCTTGGAGTTGTTCAAGAAGAGTGGTCACCAAAGTTTGTCATAATAGCAAAGGCTTAAACATTCGTCATGTTGTCACATCTTTACCCGCTTCAAAAATCCCTCCCTCCAAACTTTATACAGATAAATATTGTCCGAGGGGAGAGATGGAAAACCGAATTAAAGAACAACAATTAGATTTATTCGCTGACCGGACTTCAACCCAGACCTTTGAGAGTAATCAATTAAGACTTTGGCTATCCTCAATGGCTTATGTTTTGATGCAGGCTTTCCGTCAAAATTGTTTATCTCAAACGGCTTTTGCCAAAGCAACGGTAGGAACCATTCGTCTTAATTTTCTGAAATTAGGGGCGAGAATTACTGTGAGCGTTAGAAGAATTTTAATCGCCATAGCCAGTTCCTGTCCTTATCAAGACATTTTGGCAAACGCTTATTCTAGAATCCAAAGAATGCCTGTCTCTGGATAAGTCAAATAGTTCTCAAGGATAACCAAATAATCTTCTCAATGGCTGCTCATAAATTCAGCTTATTTTATCATGAGAATTTTGGCTAATTAATTAGATTTTGTCTGTTGAGTCCGAAAAAATTTGGCTATTTTTCTCAGAGCATTGCTCTAAATTTTAAGAGTTTCTCTTATTTTTTAAAAGCACTAACTTTTAACTCCAAAATTAGGTTCTCAATTCAATTTGTGAGAAATGCGGGTTAAAGAGGATCAATCTTGGTATCAATATCCAGAATGTGATTAGAAAACTGTTGAAAATAAAGGATCTTAT